>JAEUNN010000748.1 GCA_016791085.1 Rhodocyclaceae bacterium
CACGGCATAGCTGCCGGGACGCAGGCCGGTAAAGCTGTAACTGCCGTCGGCGGCCGTGGTGGTCGTGGTATCGACGGCGTTGCCGGCGTCGTCGGTGCCGGTGAGGCGCAACGTGACGCCGGCGAGGCCTTCGCCGGAGTCGCGCGCGGCGTTTGCATTGGCATCGACATACACGGACCCGGCAAGCGTCGCGGGCTGCAGTTCGCCGAACAGATAGCCACTTGCGGCGGCACTGGCGTTGAACGCGATCGCGGCGATGCGGTTGGTCGCGGCGCTGGTGCCGAAGGCGGCGTTATTGACCGTGCCGCCGGCCGTGCCGGCGGTTTCTTTGCCGTCCAGATAGGTTGCGGGCTGGGTTTCGCTCAGGGTGTAGCCGCTGGCGTTCGCGCTGGTTAGATTCGTGAAGCTGAAACTGCCGTCGGCGGCCGTCGTGGCGGTGGCATTCACGGTGCTGCCAAACGCATCGCTACCACCAAGCGCCAAACTGACCTCCGCGATGCCGGGCTCGCCGGCATCTTTGGCGCCGTTGTTGTTGCGGTCTTCATATACGAAACCGGACAGCGTGCCGGTCGGAACCCGTTCGCCGAACAGGTAGCCGCTTGCCGAGGCACCCGTGGTGAGCGTTATGGTGGTGATGCGGTTGTTTGCCGCGGCGCTCGTGAACGCGCTGTTATCCACGTTGCCGCCGCCCGTTCCGGCGGTTTCGCGGCCATCGGTATACAGGGCCGGCTGCGTTTCGGTGAGCGTGTAGCTGCCGGGCAGCAGATTGGAAAACCCGAACGTGCCGCTCGCGTCGGTAATCGCGCTGGCGCTGGTCGGGCCCGACAATTCCACACTGACGCCGGCGATGCCGGCTTCGCCCGCGTCGCGCAGGCCATTGTCATTGGCGTCGACATACACGCTGCCGGAAAGGCTGGCGATATCCTGCCGGTGGCCGAAGTTATAGCCGGCGAGCGTGCCGTTGATGGTGATCGAACTGGTGGTTTGCGGCTCCGCACCGGCACCGCTGCTGCTGCCGCCGCCGCTGCCTGGTTCGGCGCCGGTATTGGCGTGGCCGGTTGCGCTTTCCGTGAGCGTGTAATTCGATCCGGGCCGCAGGTTGGGACAGTTCGCAGTCGTGAACGCGAACGTTCCGGCGGCGCCGGTCGTGATGCTGCACGATACCGTCTGGCCGAGCGGATTGGTGCCGCTCAGCGTGACGATGGCGCCTGCTATGCCGGTCGTTTCGCCAGCTTCCTTGTGCCCATTGCCGTTGCCATCGACATAGACGCTGCCGGCTATGCTGGGTATCTGTACTTCTTCGTACAGGTAGCCGGTGCCGGCCGTGTTGTCGCCCAGCACGATAGCGGAAATGCTGTTCTGCGGCGCGAGGGTGCCGTTGTCTGTGGGAGCCGGGACGTTGCCGCCGGCGCTGCCGGCGACTTCCTTGCTGTCCAGGTAGCCAGCGGGATGTGTTTCGATCAGCGCGTAACCTGCGCTGTCGGACGCGGCGAGGCCGGTGAATGAAAAATTGCCGCTCGCATCGGTGGTCGTGCCGAGCAGCACCGGCTGCGCATCGAAGGTATTGCCCGACAGCGTGACCGTGATGCCGGACAGTCCTTCCGCGCCGCCGGGGCTGCCGTCGAGATTGGAATCCAGATACACGCGACCGGCGAGCGAGGACGACTGTATGGTGACCGGCCCCGAATTGCTGTTGTTGGCGGGCACCTCGTCCTTGGATGTGGTCGCAACGGTCGCGGTGTTCGTGTAGCTGCCGCCGGCCGGGGCCGCCGTGGCGATCATGGGCGCGGTGATGGTTGCGACACTGCCGTTTGCGACGCTGCCGAAATTGCAGGTGTAAGACTGCAAATCGGCCGCCGCAACGCAACTCGTTGCGCCAAAACTCCCGCTATTGACCGTTACGGCGGGCGTGCCCGTCAGTTTCAGGCCGGCCGGAAGGGTGTCGCTGACTACCGTGTTGGCGCCGACTCCAGGCCCGTTGTTGCGCACGACGATGGTGAAATTGAAGGGCCGGCGCAGGGCGACGGTGCCAGGCGTGGCGACTTTGGACACCACTTCCAGGTCGGCCTTTTCGCGTATGGTGGTGTTTTCGCTGACCGAGTTGTTGGCGGGATTGCTGTCCAGCCCGGCCTGAGTTTCGGCAGACCGGACGCTGAGCTGGTTGGTCGCGACCCCGGAGGTATTGCCCTGCATGCGCACCACCACCGAGGCCGAAGTGTTGGCGCGCAGGCTGCCGATGTCGCACACCAGCGTGCCGCCGATCTGGCCGACCGTGGGTTGGGTCGGACAGCTCACCCCGGCAGGCGCCGTGACTGACACGAAAGCCAGCAACGTGGGCGGCAGCGTGTCGACCAGCTGTACCGTTTCTGCGGTGGATGGGCCGTTGTTCGTGACCGTAAGCGTGTAATCGACGGTATCGCCGACCGCGGTCGGGTCCGGATTGTCGGTTTTGTTGGCGATCAGATCGACGCTAGGATTGTTGACCGTGGCGCTGGAGGCGGCGGTATTGTTGGACGCATCGACTTCCGCGGTGGCGCTGCCCACCGTGACGGTATTGGTCAGTACCGTCCCGCGCGTCACGGTTTTGGGTCTGACCACTACCGTTGCTGTTTGCTGGCTGCCGACGGCAATGCTGGACCAAGTGCATTGCACGGTGCGATTGGCAGTCGTCGTGCCGGTTTCGGCGCCGGGCGTCGTGCCGCAGCTGCCGCCGCCCGACGCGGTCGCCGAGACGAAAGTTACGTCCAGCGGCAAGGTATCGGTCACGCTGGCATTGGTGGCGACGTTAGGTCCCCCATTGATCGCCGTCAACACGTAGGTGAGCGGCGTACCCGCCGCGACCGGGTCCGGCGTATTGACCTTGGTCGCGCGCATATCCGCTCCCGTGGTCACGGTGGTTGTGACGCTGGCGGAATTGTTGCCGTGGTTGGGGTCGGGGATGTCCGCCGATACCGCGGAGGCAGTGTTTATCCGATTGGTTTGATTGGCGCTGGGCCGTATGCGTATCTGCACCACCGGGCAGGTGCTGTTACGCACGCACACCGGCAGATTGGCGAACGAGCAACTTACGCTAAAACCCACCGCGCCGGACAAGGCCGTTTGGGTGCATGCGGCACCACTTGCGCTATTCGCGGTGAGCGTTACCGAATCCAGGCCAGGGTTGGTGCCGCTGGAATTCGAATTGATCAATGCCGCCAGCGCGTCTGACAGCGTGACATTGCTTGCCGCATCCGGCCCGGCATTAACGACCTCGACGGTATAAGTCAACAGCGCTCCGGCCGGCAGCGATGCAGGGGAGGCAGCCTTATATACCTGTATGTCGGCCTGATTGCCGGTTTTTGCGGTGACGCTGTGCGTCGTGCAGTCGTTGCCGGCATCCGGGTCAAGCAGCGGTATATTGGTTCCCGATGCGGCGCTCGACACGCACATGCGATTGTCGTAGG
>JAEUNN010000982.1 GCA_016791085.1 Rhodocyclaceae bacterium
CGGGACGGGCGCATGCGCGAGCACGCCTTGCGCACACTTCCGCGCCGGCGGCGCTCAAGCGCTCGCGCGCAATCCGTCCGGCACGGCCGGCGCGGCGAGCGGCTGCATGCCGCCGGGCACGGTGCCGAAGCGCCGGCCGGCCTGCCAGTCGGCCGTATAGGACGCAATTTCCTCACGCGTGCGGCCGACGAAATTCCACCACAGCAGCACCTCTTCGCCGAATGGCGCGCCGCCCAGCAACAGGCAGCGCGCGGGCGCCGCGGCGGCGAGCGGCAGGTGGTCGCGCCCGCGTCCCAGGTCGAGCAGCGTGCCGGGCGCCAACGTTTCGCCGGCCACCTGCATTTCGCCCTGCAGCACCAGCACGCCATATTCGAATTCCGGCCGCAGCCGCAGCTCGGTACGCGCGGCTGCCGGTGCACTGATATCCACGCCCAGCAGCGGGCTATGCACGCGTACCGGCGAACGTTCGCTCAGCAGGTCGCCGGCCAGCAGGGTAAGGTTCAGTCCACCGTGTTGCATGCGCGGCAAATCCGGGTAATGCTCGAATGCCGGGTCCATGTTGCGCATCGCGTCCGGCAGCGCAATCCATAGTTGCGCGACGTGCATGTGCGAGGGCCGCTGGGCCGGCGAGGTTTCGGAATGCGCGATGCCGCGCCCGGCCGTCATGAGGTTCACCTGGCCCGGCCGTATGAGCTGCTCATAGCCCAGGCTGTCGCGATGCAGAATTTCGCCTTCGATCATCCAGGTAAAGGTCTGCAGGCCGGTATGCGGGTGGGGTCCGACGGTCAATCCGTCCCCCTCGCTCACATCCACCGGACCGACATGGTCCAGGAAACACCAGGCACCGATCAGCCGCTTGCCGCGGTTGGGTAGCGCGCGGCGTATGCGCATGCCGCGGACCAGTTCGGCATCGCGGGTGGGAATGCGTAGCGGCGCCATATCGCCGCCGGAGGTATCGCTCATGTCTGTTCCTCGATGATCCGGGATGCGGTCAAGCCGGCAGCGGGCGCGTCCCCCGACAGGGTGGGCAGGCCGCCCGCTCCGCACAGGGTTTGGACCGGATGTCTCGGCCCGCGTTTGCGTCCGTGCCGAAGTTTCTGTATCCGCACGCGCCGGCAGGCGTCGCCGGAGCGCCCGCACCCCGGGCCGGTGCCTGTGCGCACAGGCCAGGGATGATTCGCGCGGCAGGCTGCCCCGGCGGCGGCGCGCGCCTCAGCAAACCGGCGTGAGCAACCTGCCCTCACGGAAAAAGCTGCGCAGGTTATCCAGCACGAGATCTTCCATGGCTTTGAACGTTTCCGTGGTGCTGCTCGCCATGTGTGGCAGCAGCACCACGTTGTCCAGGCCCAGCAGGGCCGGCGGCACGTGCGGTTCGTTTTCGAACACGTCCAGCGCCGCGCCGGCGATGCGGCGATTTAGCAGCGCATCGACCAGAGCCGCTTCGTCCACGATGCTGCCACGCGCAGCGTTCACCAGAAAGCCGTCCGGCCCCAGCGCGGCGATGACTTCGGCCGATACGAGGTGGTAGGTGCCGGGACCGCCGGCCGCGGTAATCACCAGGAAATCGGCCCAGCGCGCAAGTTCGAGCAGCGATTCCTCATAGACATAGGACACGTCGGGATTTCTGCGCGTGCCGTAATAGCGTACTTCCATGTCGAAGCCCGATGCGCGCCGCGCGACCGCCTGGCCGATACGCCCCAGGCCGACTATGGCCAGGCGCTTGCCGCTCACCCGCGTGCCCATGGGAAAGCGGCCCTGCACCCAGGCGCCGCGCCGCACGAATCGGTCGGCCGTGCATAGGTTGCGGCCCGCGCACAACACCATGGCGAATGCCGTATCGGCCACGCAATCCGTCAGCACGCCGGGCGTGTTGCTGACTGCGACGCCGCGCCGGCGGGCGGTGTCGAGGTCGATCTTGTCACAGCCTACGCCACGGCTCGCGATAAGTTTGAGCGCCGGCAGCGCATTGATCAGTGTGGCGTCCGCGCCGACCAGGCCGGTCGTGGTGAGGGCCTGAAATTCATGCCCGCTGCGCGCCAGGAAGGCCGCCGCGTCGCTTTCGTTCCACAGCGGATGAACGTCGAATTCGGCCGCCAGCGCGGCCTCCATGGGAGGCGTGAAATGCCCGACCTGCAACACCCGAGTTCTCATGTTGCGTTTCCCCTTCGTCGCTGCGGCAGCAAGCAGCATCCTGCCGTCGGGTGTCGCACGCCTCGCGGCGTACCCCGCAAGAACTGCCCCGCATGCTTAACAGCCGCTATTGACCAGTGTGTCGTATGGGTCCGGCCTGCCGCCCGCGGGCCATGCGCCGCGGGGCGTTAAGCCGATGTCGCAGCGCCCCGCGGGGGCTGCTGCGGTCGCACCTGTGCCGCGCGACTTTGCGAATGATAGCCCGAGCGTGGCGACAGGTGCGGAACCGGCATGAGCCGCCTGTCGTCCTGTGCTGCAAAAACCGCCAGGAGATCTGGGCGCGAGCGAGAGGGCGCGCGCGCGTACGCAACCGGAATCGAGCCTGAATGCGGAACGAAAAGCGGCGCAGGCAATAGGAAAAAGCGGAACGGAAAACGAAAGAAACTACGCAAATGCAGGGATTGCGGGACAAGGATGTTGGCGGAGTGGACGGGACTCGAACCCGCGACCCCCGGCGTGACAGGCCGGTATTCTAACCAACTGAACTACCACTCCATACGGCTAAGCCGCGATACTGCCATGCTCGCTCCGGCACCGTATCCCGCGGCCGGA
>JAEUNN010000984.1 GCA_016791085.1 Rhodocyclaceae bacterium
GACCGCCGGCGGCAAACAGGCGCTGCAGCTGCCCGGCGGCGACACGCGCCATTTCCTGCTCGACGGCGATTGCGTGATTTTCAAGGCGCATTGCGAGCGCGCCGGGTTCCGCCGCATAGGTTTCGGCATTTGCCGCGGCACCGTACTTGGTGCCTGAGCGGCGGCTGCGCGCCGCGGTCCGCGCTGTGTGTCAGGGCGCACCGCCATACAGCCCATGACCGCGCGCATACAGGCGCGCCAGCCCGAACAGCGCGTCGATATTGGGTGTGGCCACGTCCAGGCGCAGGCCCAGTTCGTGCACGGCGCCGATGAGCGCATCGAGTTCCAGCGCGCGGCCGGCTGCGCCTGGGGCAACAGCCGGCGCACCAGGCGCTTGTGCCCGTGCGCCACCAGCGGCGCCCCCGCGGCGATGCGCTGCGCCGTGGCGAGCGCCTCGGCTTGCACTTCCGCATCGCCCACCACGCGCGTCACCAAACCTTTGGCATGGGCTTCGTGTGCCCACAGGATGCGCCCTTCCAGCAGCAGTTCCAGCGCCACGGCCGGACCGGCCAGGGCCAGCAGTCCGGTCAGTTCGGTATGCGCCATGGTGAAGCCCGGTTTCAGTATGGGTACGCCGACTTTGGCCGAATTGCCGGTTATGCGCAAATCGCACTGGCCGGCAATTTCCAGGCCGCCGCCTATGCAGGTACCTTCGATCGCCGCCACGGCAGTCCTTTCGAAGCAGGGTGTTTGCAGAACTGGCAAGTGTTTGGTCCGGGGGATGGTTCGGGGATATACAAGGGGGTTCTCCCCTTGTTCGTACACTCGTCTTTTCCGGCCCGGACAGGATGCACGACCTGTTTGGTTCCGGCCAGGCCGGATTGGGGTGGCGGCAATCGGAAATGGCGCGCAAGGCGCCGCCTACCCAGACGCCGTGATAGGTCTGCGCCTGTTCGAAAGTGTCGCGCAGCGTGGCGAATTCCTCGATGTCGCCGCCGGCCGCAAAATTTTCGCCCTGGCCGCGCAGGATTACGCAGAGCAAGCTCGTGTCGGCGTCCAGTTCGTCCATCACCTGCTTGAGCCTGATCCACATGGCGGCCGTGACGGCATTGAGTTCGTCCGGATTGCACTGCGTGACGGTGGCGATGTCGCCGGCGCGGCTGCACAGGATGTCAGGGTTCATGGCGGAAGCGCAGTTTTCGGGAGCGGCGATTATCCCGCACGGCCGGCGTGTTTGCGTCACGATGCCGCGTGCATGAGACTGGCCGGCCCGCGCGGCATGCGCTAAAGTATGCATATTGTGCGCGCCGCGGATCACCCCGGCGCGCACAAAACGTTTTGTGCCGCCCCGAGCGCGCGGCACCGGCGCCAGTTCAGAACAAGAAATTGCCCGGCCCAGGCGCGCGCCGGCGCGAACCGACGGAGAAACCCGCATGAAAATGCTGCTCGTGTCCGACCTGCATTACACCCTCAAACAGTACGACTGGGTACAACAGGTGGCCGGGCATTTCGACCTGGTCGTGATCGCCGGCGATCATCTGGACATCTCCGCCGTGGCGGCGCTCGAATCGCAGATCGTGGTGATTTCCAAATATCTGCAGCGCATCGGCGCCAAGACGCGCCTGCTGGTCAGTTCCGGCAACCACGACCTGGATGCGCGCGGCGGCGACGGCGAGCGCGTGGCGTCGTGGATCAGCGGCAGCAGTTTTCCGGGCATTACCGTGGATGGTCAGGTGCTCGATCTGGGCGATACGCGC
>JAEUNN010001017.1 GCA_016791085.1 Rhodocyclaceae bacterium
TCGCGTTCATCGCGCTATTTGCCGGCATGTTGTATTGCAACGCACAGGTGCGCGAATTACGCGGCCAGGTGTCCGATCTGAATGCCGCGGTGCAGGCCGCACAGCGCGCGCTCGACCCCGCCGCGGCGGATGCGGCGGCGCCAGTGGCGGCCTGGCAACGGGCGCGCAGCGCGCACGCCCAGGCGGCGGCGCGGCAACAAAGCTGGCTGGTCCGCACGCAGATCGCCGCCGCTCTGCTCGGACTGGCCCTGCTGGCCGACGCCGCCTTGTTGCCGGGCCTGGTGCGCCGGCGCGCGGCGCGCGAACTGGCGCACCCGGAACTGGAACAGGCCGTCAAACCGCTGCCTCCGGCGCCGACCACACGGCGGGCGGCAGCGGCCGCCGCGGGCATGCACAACCGGTTTACCGACCTGATCGACCGGCTCAGCCGGCGTATCGGCGAATACGTCGCTTACTGGGCCGTGCTGGCGGTGTTTGCTTATTACTACGAGGTACTGGCGCGCTACGTGTTCAATTCGCCCACCAACTGGGTGCATGAAAGCATGTTCCTGATGTTCGGCATGCAATACCTGCTTTGCGGCGCCTATGCCTACCTGGAAGACCAGCATGTGCGCGTGGATGTGTTCTATGCGCGTTTCACGCCGCGCGGCAAGGCGCTCGCGGATCTGGCCACCTCGCTGTTTTTCTTCGTGTTCGTGCTCACCATGCTGTGGACCGGCGCGCGCTTCGCCTGGGACGCCATCGGCGTGGGCGAACATTCATTCACCGAATGGGCGGTCGAGTACTGGCCCGTGAAACTTGCGATACCCATAGGTGCCGCGCTGCTCGCGCTGCAGGGGCTGTCCAAATTGCTCAAGGACATCCTCGTCCTGATGCACGCGAAGGCCTAGGCGATGGGCCTGGACATCGGCATCGCCTGGCTGACCGTGCTGCTGTTCGGCTCGCTCGCCCTGCTGCTCATGGCCGGCCTGCCCATGGCATTCTGCACCGGCAGCCTGGCGGTCATATTCCTGTTCGTGTTCGGCAATGCCGCCATCCTGAACATGCTGCCCGCGCGGGTGTTCCCGTTCATGACCGACTACCAGTTGTCGGCCGTGCCGCTGTTCATATTCATGGCCGCCATGCTGGAAAAGGCCGGCATCATAGAAGAACTGTTCGACGTGATCTACAAGTGGCTGGGCGGACTAAAAGGCGGCCTGGCGGCGGCCACGGTGCTGGCCTGTACCGCGCTGGCGGCCATGGTGGGCGTGGTCGGCGCGACCGAAATA
>JAEUNN010001021.1 GCA_016791085.1 Rhodocyclaceae bacterium
GACGGAAGTTACCGCCTGTTCGGCCAGAAAATTTTCATTACCTACGGCGAGCACGATCTGACCGAAAACATCATCCACCTGGTGCTGGCGCGGCTGCCGGATGCGCCGCCCGGCGTGAAGGGCATATCGCTGTTCGTGGTGCCGAAATTTCTGGTCAATGCCGACGGCAGCCTGGGCGCGCGCAACGACGTGCAATGCGTGTCCATCGAACACAAACTGGGCATACACGGCAGCCCGACCTGCGTCCTCGCATTCGGCGATGCCGGCGGTGCCGTCGGCAGTCTGGTCGGCCAGGCCAACCGCGGCCTCGAATACATGTTCATCATGATGAATGCGGCGCGTTTCGCGGTGGGCCAGGAAGGCATCGCGATTTCCGAGCGCGCCTATCAGAAGGCCGTGCAATATGCGCGCGACCGCGTGCAGGGGCCGGAACTGGGCGGTGCCGGGCCGGAAAAGGTGGCCATCATCCGCCATCCGGATGTGCGCCGCATGCTGTTGCTCATGCGTTCCCAGACCGAGGCCATGCGCGGCCTGGCGCTGGTCGTGGCGACGGCCATAGACTGTGCGGAAAGCCATCCGGACGCGGGCGTGCGCGCGCGCAACCAGGCTTTCGTGGATCTGATGGTGCCGGTCGTGAAGGGCTGGTGTACCGAAACCGGCATCGAAGTCGCCTCGCTGGGCGTGCAGGTGCATGGCGGCATGGGCTTCATAGAAGAAACCGGAGCCGCGCAGTTCCTGCGCGATGCGCGCATCACGACCATCTATGAAGGCACTACCGGCATACAGGCGAACGACCTGATGGGGCGCAAGATCGCCCGCGAAGGCGGTGAAACCCTGTTCGCGCTGATCGCCGCCATGCGCGCCGACTGTGCGGCGCTGGCGGCGGCCGGCAACGCCGAGGTGGCGGCGGTTGCCGCGCGCGTGGCGGCGGGTGTCGATGCCTTGCAGGCGGCCGGGCGTTATATCGTGGATAACTTCCGGCGCGACGTGAAAGTCGTGTCGGCCGGCGCGGTGCCTTTCCTGCGCCTTTTGGGCATCGTTGCGGGCGGCTGGCAGATGGCGCGCGCGGCCGGCCTGTGTGCGCAAAAGCTCGCGCAAGGAACGGACGATCCGTTCTATGCGGCCAAAATCGTGAGCGCACGGTTTTTTGCCGAGCACGTGCTGTGTCAGGCCGAAGGCTTGTCGCGCTGCGTGATCGAAGGCGGCGCGGCGGTCATGGCGCTGGACGAAAGCCTGTTCTAGGCCGCGGCAACGCATCGCCGCGAATTTCGCTGTACGCAACCATATCCGTTGCGGCGCCCCGCGCCCGGTCGGGCCGCTGCGGCCGCGGCCAGGCGCGGCGCCGGCCCAGCCGGCGCGCGCGCAGCCGCCCGCGCCTTGCGGGGTGCCGTTCTGCCTTGGCGGGCGAGCGGCCTTGCCGCGGCGGACCTCAAGTTTTCGCTCCTGCCGGCCGTTATGTCCGCCATGCTGCGGCCGGGTGGCCGCGCCAGTGCGGAGCGTTAGATGGACAAACATCCCCAGGCCGTTGCGGACGTCATACGCGCGATTTCGGCGGAAATAGATAAAGGGCAGTTCAATTTTCCGACCAGTTCGCAGGTCGCCTTCAAGCTCAGGCGCGCGCTGGCCGACCCCGGCCTGAGTTTCGACGCCATCGTGCGGCTGGTACAGACCGAGCCGCTGTTGGCCGCCAAAGTCGTCGCAATGGCGAATTCCGCGATGCATAACACCTCGGGCCGCGCCATTACCGACCTGCGCAGCGCGCTGGTGCGGCTGGGCGTCCAGAACGTGCGCACGCTGGCGACCACGCTGGCTTTGCAACAATTGGTGCGCTCCGAAAAATTGTCGGCCTTCCGCGATATCGGCCAGGCATTGTGGCGCCACAGCATCAACGTGGCGGCATTGGCCTATGTGCTGGCGCGCCACTTCCTGCCCGATCCGCGACGTGCCGACGAAGCGCTGTTTGCAGGCATCGTGCATGACATAGGGCAGTTCTACCTGTTGTCGCGCGCGGCGGATTTTCCGCGCATGCTGGATGACACGTCGCATCTGGGCGTGCTCATGTTCAGCCTGCACAAGAGCGTGGGGCGCGCGGTGCTGGAATCTTTGGGCGTGCCGTTTGAAACTTTGGACGTGATCGACAATCACGACGTATACGGCGGTTCATTGCCGCCTTCGAGCCTGGCCGACGTGCTGTTCTGTGCCAACGAAATCAC
>JAEUNN010001050.1 GCA_016791085.1 Rhodocyclaceae bacterium
CTCTGTGAAGCCGGCCTGTCCGTATGGCGACTCTGATGCAGGCAGCCAAACCGCAATACGCCGCGCTGTTGCCGGGCGGGGCGCAATATCGCTGGGTAGTTACCGGCGCGGCCGGCTTTATCGGCTCGCACCTGCTGGAAAACCTGCTGAACCTGGATCAGGAAGTCGCGGCGCTGGACAATTTCGCGACCGGCAAGCGCGCCAATCTGGACGAAGTCAGGGAAGCCGTCGGCGAGCGCCGCTGGAGCCGCCTGCGCTTTGTCGAGGCAGACATACGCGACGAGCGCGCCTGCCAGGACATTTGCGCGGGCGCGCAGTTCGTGCTGCACCAGGCCGCA
This sequence comes from Rhodocyclaceae bacterium, assembly GCA_016791085.1. Taxonomy (GTDB): domain Bacteria; phylum Pseudomonadota; class Gammaproteobacteria; order Burkholderiales; family Rhodocyclaceae; genus JAEUNM01. The sequence goes on from JAEUNN010001050.1 coordinate 339, forward strand.
CTGGGTTCGGTGCCGCGTTCGCTTGCCGATCCGATCACGTCCAATTCGGCCAATGTCACCGGCTTCCTGAACATGCTGGTTGCCGCGCGCGACGCCAAAGTCACGCGCTTCGTTTATGCCGCGTCCAGTTCCACCTATGGCGACCATCCGGCGTTGCCCAAGGTCGAAGATGTTATCGGCAACCCGCTTTCGCCCTATGCCGTGACCAAGCTGGTCAATGAACTTTATGCCAACGTGTTCGCGCGCGGCTATGGCCTACAGTCCATCGGACTGCGCTACTTCAACGTTTTCGGCGCGCGCCAGGATCCCGATGGCGCCTATGCGGCAGTCATTCCACGCTGGGCGCGCGCGCTGCTGTGCGGCGACGAAGTGGTGATCAATGGCGACGGTGAATCCAGCCGCGATTTCTGCTACATAGAAAATGCCGTGCAGGCCAACCTGCGCGCCGCCCTGGTGAGCGACCCGCAGGCCGCCAATCAGGTGTACAACGTCGCGGTCGGGGAGCGTACCTCGCTCAATCTTCTACTGGCAATGTTGCAGGAAATATTGATCGCTTCCCATCCCGAGGTCGCCGCTGCCAAAGTGCGGCATGGCGATTTCCGTTCCGGAGACGTAAGGCATTCGCTCGCCGATACGGGCAAGGCCGCGCGTCTGCTGGGCTATGCGCCTTCGCACACCATCCGTGCCGGTCTGCAGCAGGCCATGCCGTGGTATATCCGGCGTTTCAAGTCGCAAGCGGGCAGGGCGGCCTGAATGCGCGTGCGCGGCTTTATCGTCCTGTTTGCCCTTGCGGCGGGCGCGCGTGCCTGTCTGGCCGCGCCGGATATCGCCGCGATCGATATCGAGCGTGCGGCGGACCTTAACCGGCAGGCGCTTGCAGCCGAACATGGCGAAGGCGTTCCGCGCGACGCGCAGCGGGCGTCCACCTTGTATTGCGAGTCGGCGCGGCTCGGCAACCCCGACGCCCAGTACAACCTGGGCTGGATGTATGCCAATGGCCGCGGTGTGGCGCGCGACGATGCGCAGGCCGCAGCCATGTTCCGGCTGGCTTCGGAACAGGGCCACGCGCAGGCGGCCAATATGCTGGCTCGTGTTGCAGGCGATCGCGAAGCCCTGCCGGAATGCATGATCGTGCGCGACGAGCGGACCGATGACGTGGGCGGCAACGAACTGCTCGTATCGAACAATCCCGACCGCAAGCGCATCATCGAACTCGTGCAGCGCCTGGCGCCGGAATATCAGGTCGATCCCAGGCTGGCCCTGGCCGTGATGGCCACCGAGTCGAATTTCAACGCCCAGGCCGTATCGCCCAAAAAGGCGCAGGGCTTGATGCAACTGATTCCGGAAACGGCAAGCCGCTTCAACGTACGCAACAGTTTCGATCCGGTGCAGAACATCAAGGGCGGGCTGGCTTATTTGCGCTGGCTGCTGGCGTATTTTCAGGGAGACGTCGATCTCACCCTGGCCGGCTATAACGCCGGCGAAGGCGCCGTCGACAAATATCGCGGCGTGCCGCCCTACCAGGAAACGCGCGCTTACGTGCAGCGCATACGCGGCGTGTTTCGCGCCGCAACCCACCCGTTCGACGGCCGCGTGACCGACCCATCTCCGGTACTGACCGACATTTCCCGCAAGCGCCGCATGTGATGCCGCGTGCCTTGCAAGCCGCCCTGCTACATTGGCTGGCGGCTGTGTTCCTGCTGTCATGCCATGCCGCCAGCCGGGCCGACCTGCCCGATACGGTGGCGCGCATCAAGCCGTCCATCGTCGCGATCGGCAGTTACCAGCGCATGCGCGCGCCGCAGTTCGAATTCAGCGGCACCGGCTTTGCGGTGGGCGACGGGTCGCTGGTCGTGACCAATGCTCACGTCGTGGCGCGCAGTCTGAACGAGGTCAGGCTGGAAACCTGGGTCGCGCTGGCACCCAGCCCGGGGCGCAACGAGGGGGAAATAATCGAAGCCACGGTATTGAACGTCGACAAGGAACACGATCTGGCCCTGCTCAAACTGAGCCGGACCAAACTGCCGGCGCTCAAACTGGGCGACGTAGCGCGCCTGCGCGAAGGCCAGAGGCTGGGTATGACCGGCTTTCCGATCGGCAACGTGCTGGGCGTATTCCCGGCCACCCACACCATGCTGGTGGCGGCGCTGGCACCCATCGCCATTCCTGCCGCGAACGGCGCGCGACTCGATGCGCGGCTCATCAAGCGCCTTGCCGCGGGCAGCGTCAACATCGTGCAACTGGATGGAACCGCCTATCCCGGCAACAGCGGAAGTCCGCTCTACGACACCGAATCCGGCGAAGTGTATGCGGTGTTGAACATGACCCTGGTCAAAAGTACCAAAGAGTCCGCCATCAGCAGTCCCAGCGGCATTTCTTACGCAATACCCGTGTCTTTCGTGCACGATCTGCTGCAGAACGCACAGAAGTAGCGCCTTCCGGCCCGCTGGAAGGGGCAATCGCGCGGATGGTATAATCCGCCGCCCCCCGGATACGACAGAGCATGCCGCTCATAGCGCTAGGCATCAACCACCACACCGCACCGCTGGCCGTGCGCGAACGGGTGGCATTCCAGCCCGAGGCGCTGCCTGGCGCGCTGGCGAGCCTGCTCGACGCACAGGGCGCGTCCGAGGCCGCCATACTGTCCACCTGCAACCGTACCGAGCTCTATTGCGCGGCGGACGATCCGCAAGCCACGGCCCACTGGCTCGCGCACTATCATCGACTGTCGCTGCCGGACGTTCAGCCTTTCATCTACACCCTGCCTGGGCCGGATGCGGTACGGCACATGTTCCGTGTCGCGAGCGGACTCGATTCCATGGTTTTGGGCGAGCCGCAAATTCTCGGCCAGATGAAGCAGGCGGCCCGTGCCGCGGAACAGGCCGGGACCCTGGGTGCGCTGCTGCACAAGCTGTTTCAGCGCACCTTTGCAGTGGCCAAGGAAGTGCGTTCGACCACCGCGATCGGTGCCAACATCGTGTCCATGGCCGCCGCGGCGGTGCATTTGACCGAAAGAATATTCGAACGCATCGCCGATCAGCGCGTGTTGTTCGTCGGCGCCGGCGAAATGATAGAACTGTGCGCGTCGCATTTTTGCGCGCACCAGCCGCGCGAAGTCGCCATCGCCAACCGCACGCCGGAGCGCGCCCGGCCGCTGGCCGAACGGCTGGGGGCCAAGGTGCTGCGGCTCGATGAAATCGGCGACAAGCTCGCGCATTACGACGTAGTGGTGTGCTGTACCGGCAGTCCATTGCCCATCATCGGCCTGGGCATGGTCGAGCGTGCCATCCGGGCGCGCCGGCACCGGCCGGTCATCATGGTCGATCTTGCCGTGCCGCGCGATATCGAAGCCGAAGTCGCGCAACTGGACGACGTATTCCTCTACACGCTGGATGAACTGGCCCAGATCGTCGATGCCGGGCTGGAATCGCGTCAAGCCGCCGTGGTCGAGGCCGAGGCCATCATAGATGCGCGCGTCACCAATTTCGTCGAATGGTTGGCCGCGCGCGACGCTGTTCCGACCATACGCGCGCTGCGCGAGCGTGCCGACGAATTACGCCGCCACGAACTGGAACGCGCATTGCGCCTGCTTGCCAAGGGCGAAGCGCCGGACAAGGTGGTCGAACATCTGAGCCACGCGCTTACCAATAAATTCATGCACGGGCCTACCGCCGCGCTCAACGAGGGCGATGGCGAACGGCGCGTCGCGGCCGCCGAATTGATCGCCCGCATCTACCAT
>JAEUNN010001082.1 GCA_016791085.1 Rhodocyclaceae bacterium
TGACCGGCACCTCGCGCAGGCTGGGATAGCATTTGCAGCCCAGCACCTCGTCGTACATGGGATTTACCGGAATGATGGTATAGCCGTGACCCAGCATGTACTTGGCAGCGAAATAGCTGGGCCGGTGCCAGTTGGTGGACAGCCCCACCACTGCGATCACGCGGTTTTCCGTCAGCACGCGGCGCAGGCCGGCAATGTCATCAACCATGTTCGGGCTCGTTCAGTTTGCGCTGGGAGGGCATTCTAGCCGCAGCCCGCGCGTACGCGGCAGGCGCGCAGGCTTCCAGTTGGCGCGCGCCCAGGCCAGCACTTCCGCCGGCGCCGCGGCGTGCAGCGCAGGCGGCGGCGCATGGCCCAGAAAATTCAGCGCGGCGGCAAGTTCGGCCGCCACGTCGCGCCCCACCGGCGCCGCCAAAGTCTGTTTGGACAGTTTGGCGCCGCTGTCATCCAGCACCACCGGCAGGTGCAGATAGGCCGGCTCTGCCACGCCCAGTGCGCGCGCCAGCACGATCTGGCGCGGCGTCGAATCGAGCAGGTCGGCGCCGCGCACCACTTCGGTCACACCGCTGGCCGCGTCGTCCACCACGCAGGCCAGCTGGTAGGCGTAAATGCCATCGGCGCGCAACAGCACGAAATCGCCCACCTCGGCCGCCACGTCCTGGTAGAGGCGGCCCTGCAGGCGGTCGTCGAAACACACGGTGCCGGGATCCACGCGCAAGCGCCAGGCGCGCGGCGCACGGCCGGCCGCGATACCGTCGCGGCAGGTGCCCGGATAGCGCGGCGTGCCGTCCGCGGCAAGTTGCGAATCGGCAATTTCGCGGCGCGTGCAGGCGCAGCCGAACACGCGCCCGCCCGCGCGGAGCTGGGCCAGCGCCGCCGCATAGGCATCGACGCGGCGGCTTTGCCATTGCACCGCAGCATCCCATTCCAGGCCGAAACTTTCCAGCTGGCGCAATATCGCGTCGGCCGCACCGGGCGCGTTGCGCGGCGTGTCGATATCTTCCATGCGCACGAGCCACGTGCCGCAGGCCGCGCGCGCGGCCAGCCAGCTGCCCAGGGCGGCCACCAGCGAGCCGAAATGCAGCGGCCCGCTGGGGCTGGGCGCGAAGCGCCCGCAATACGGCGGCCTGGCACTCATGTCGCGCGGCACTGCAACATCGCGGCCAGGACAAAGCTCACGCGGCCGGCCATTCGCAAGCTCAACAGGGCGCCGGCTGCGGCGCATAATTGCGCTCGACCGCTACCGAAAATGCCCGCGCGAGGCTCGACATGCTCATGCAAAAACAAATAACCGCTCCGAAAGTTTTTTTGCTCGCCGCGCTGGCGCTGGGCGCCGCCCCGGCGGCGGCCGACATCGAAAGCCAGCCTGTGCCCGCCGTGTCGGCCCAGGTCAATCACACCGGCCCGCTGCTTATCGTGGACGTGACCATGCACGCGCGCGTGCCGCTCGCCATCGTATGGGAAGTGCTGACCGATTTCGAGCACATGACGCAATTCATCCCGAATCTGGAACATAGCGAGGTCACGCGCCGCGACGAGCGCTCGGTTACGGTCAAACAGCGCGGCCGCGCCAGTTACGCCGGGCTCAGCTTCGGCTACGACAGCGAGCGCGAAATTCTGCTGGAGCCGCAAACGCGCATCAATTCGCGCACCCTGTCCGGCAATCTGGCCGGCGCGCGCAGCCAGTCGCAACTGACCGCCCTGCCCGGCGAAGTGCTCGTGACCTACCACGCCGAAAGCGAACCCAAAACTTGGCTGCCGCCCATCATAGGTCCGGCCGCGGTGCGCAATCAGACCGAACTGCAATTTCGCGCCATGCTGAGCGAAATGGAACGCCGCCACGCGGCGCAAGGCGCGACGCAAAAATAAGGCCGCCGCGCGCGGCGTATGCGGTGGCACTGCGGCAGGTCAACACGCCCGCGCCGCGGCGCGCTATTTTCGCCACCCTGGGGGGCGGCAGCCGGACTTGCATCCCTGTTCGCGCCGCAACGCCACCCGACCCGACATCCGCGCCGCTTGCGCGCAGGCCGAAGCGGCCAGGACCGACCACGAGGGAAAAACCCGCCATGCTGCCCGAACTGGATTACGCCGCGCAAAGCCGTCTGGTCGCGGCGCTGGCGCGGCGCCTGGGGGACGGCAAAGCGGCCGCATGCGTGGAAACGCATATTTCCTGGGTGCTGCTGGCCGGCGCCCACGCCTACAAGATCAAAAAAGCGTTGGACCTCGGTTTCCTGGATTTTCGCAGCCGGGACGCGCGCGCGCACTACTGCGCCGAAGAACTGCGCCTGAACCGGCGCACCGCGCCCGATCTGTACCTGGACGTGATTCCACTGGGCGGCACGCCCGACGACCCGGTGC
>JAEUNN010001091.1 GCA_016791085.1 Rhodocyclaceae bacterium
CCGCCCAACGTGCGCAGTGTGACTTAATGTCGGGTTTGGCGGGACAGCGTTGAGTTAGATTATCAGTCAGGAGAATGTCATGTCTACGAGCAGCCAGAAATTTATCGCGCGGAATCGTGCGCCGCGCGTGCAGATCGAGTACGACGTCGAGTTGTACGGCGCGAAAAAGAAGGTTCAGCTGCCGTTCGTAATGGGCGTGCTGGCCGACCTGTCCGGCAAGCCCTCCGAAGCCTTGCCGCCCGTGAGCGATCGCAAGTTTCTCGATATCGACGTCGACAATTTCGACGAGCGGCTCAAGTCGATGAAGCCGCGCGTGGCCTTCCAGGTGCCCAATACACTCACCGGCGAAGGCAACCTCAGCGTCGACATCACGTTTGAAAGCATGGAAGATTTTTCTCCGGCCGCCATTGCGACCAAGGTCGATGCGCTGAATAAACTCATGCAGGCGCGCACCCAGCTTGCCAATCTGCTCACCTACATGGATGGCAAGACCGGGGCGGAAGAACTGATCGCCAAGGTGTTGAAAGATCCGGCACTGCTGGAAACCCTCGCTGCTGCACCCAAACCCGCCGAGGGCGGCAACTGATGCACAGCCAGCCCGGCGCGCGGGGGTATGCTCGGGGAGCTACTGCCTGTATGGCGCGTTGCGGGCGGGAATATACGACACGGCAATTCGGAGCCGCCCGCACCACCCGCCGCCGGCAGCTGTCGGCCAGGTGAATCGATAGTGCGCGGGCTCTGACGTTACGCATACGGATCAGACGGGGACATCATGGCAGATACGCTGCAGCAAGGCCAGGCCGGTCAGGCCGCGCTGGAAGTCGACGAATTTTCGGCACTGCTCAACAAGGAATTCAAGCCGAAATCGGATGAAGCAAAAGGCGCCGTGGAAGCGGCGGTGCGCACGCTCGCGCAGCAGGCATTGTCCGACACGCAACTCATATCCGATGACGCGATCAAGTCCATCAACGCGATCATCGCGGTGATCGACCGCAAACTTACGGAACAGATCAATCTGGTACTGCACCATCCGGAGTACCAGAAGCTCGAAAGCGCGTGGCGTGGCCTGCACTATCTGGTCAACAACACCGAAACCGACGAAATGTTGAAGATACGCGTCATGAACATTTCGAAACAGGACCTTTCGAAAACGCTCAAGCGCTACAAAGGCACGGCCTGGGACCAGAGCCCGATATTCAAGAAAATTTACGAATCGGAATACGGGCAGATGGGCGGCGAGCCCTATGGCTGCCTGGTGGGTGACTATTTCTTCGACCAGACGGCTCCGGACGTGGAACTGCTGGGCGAAATCGCCAAGGTTTCGGCGGCCGCGCACTGCCCCTTCATCGCCGGTGCATCGCCCACGCTGTTCCAGATGGATTCCTGGCAGGAGTTGTCCAATCCGCGCGACCTGACCAAGATTTTTCAGACGCCCGAATATGCCGCCTGGCGCTCGCTGCGCGATTCGGACGACGCGCGCTACATCGGTCTGGCCATGCCGCGTTTCCTGTCGCGCCTGCCTTACGGAGCGAATACCAATCCGATTTCCGAATTCGCGTTCGAGGAAGAAACCGGCGGCGGCGAACACGGCAAATATTCCTGGGCCAATGCGGCCTATGCGATGGCCGTCAATATCAACCGTTCGTTCAAGCTGTACGGCTGGTGTTCGTCGATACGCGGCGTGGAATCCGGCGGGGCGGTGCCCAACCTGCCGACCCACACCTTCCCGTCGGACGATGGCGGCGTGGACATGAAATGCCCGACCGAAATCGCCATCAGCGACCGGCGCGAGGCCGAACTGGCGAAAAACGGCTTCATGCCCCTGGTGCATCGCAAAAATTCGGATTTCGCCGCCTTCATCGGCGCGCAGTCCTTGCAGAAGCCGATCGAGTACGACGATCCGGATGCCACGGCCAATGCCAATCTGGCGGCCCGGCTGCCGTATCTGTTCCCGACCTGCCGCTTCGCGCATTTCCTGAAGTGCATGGTGCGCGACAAGATCGGTTCGTTCAAGAGCGCTGAAGACATGCAGCGCGACCTGCAACAGTGGATTTTGCAGTACGTCGATGGCGATCCGGCCCATTCGTCCGAGCAGACGAAAGCTGAAAGGCCGCTTGCAGCGGCGGAGGTCATCGTCGAGGAAGTAGAGGGAAATCCGGGCTATTACAGCTCGAAGTTCTTTTTGAGGCCGCACTACCAGCTCGAAGGCCTCACGGTATCGTTACGGCTGGTGTCCAAGCTGCCGTCGGCGAAAGGCGCTTGACAGGCGCGTTAATCCGGGCCGGTTTGGGCCCGCACGGGTAATTTAGGAGGTATGACCATGGCTGTAGATTCATTTCTGAAGATCGACGGAATCAAGGGCGAATCGCAGGATCACAAGCACAAGGACGAAATCGACGTGATCAGCTGGTCCTGGGGGGCCGCAAATCCCAGCACCGCATCGACGGGCGGCGGCCTCGGTGCAGGCAAGGTAAGCTTCCAGGATCTGCATTTCTCGCACTATTACGACAAGTCGTCGGCGCCGCTCATGCTGGCCTGCGCGAACGGTACGCACATCAAGGAAATCAAGCTGTACAACCGCAAGCAGGGCAAGGATCAGCAGGAGTACATGACGGTGACGTTGAGCGACTGCCTGATCACGAGCTGTCAGGTGTCCGATGGCGGCACTTCGCAATTGCCGATCGAGCAGGTCGGTATCGCGTACTCGAAAGTCGCCATCGAGTACAAGGCGCAAAAGCCCGACGGATCCCTGGACGCACCGGTCAAAATGGGCTGGGACGTCAAGCAGAACAAGGCGGTGTGACGTCGCACTGCCTGCGGCGCCAGCGCTTTCGCCGTTCGCCCGCTGGGCGCGCGGGGTGCCGGGCGCCCGGGCATGGCAGGGGGCGGAATGCGGGCTGTTAGGCCCGCGTTCAAACGCCCGGAATCCCCGCGTGCAGTTGAGCACGCGGGTTTTTTGTTTGGAGGCTAGCCATGCAAACCGGAATGACGCTGAAGGCCACCATGCCGGCCGGCGCGCCGCTCGCGACACTTATCGAACAGACGATGGCCCAGGTGCGCAAGGAGCCGCGTGCCGTTCATCACCGCGTGCTGCTGTTCCAGTTGTTCAGCCTGACCGGGCAACTCGACCGGGCGGTCAATCAGCTCGCCGTATTGGCCGACATCGACAAGGAAAACGAAGAAATGGCGCGCGCCTACCGCGAGGTGCTGCGCTGCGAAGCCTACCGGCGCAAAGTGTTCCAGGGCGAAAAAACGCCGCTCGTGCTGGGCGAGCCAATAGATTGGTTCGCGCAACTGGTGGAGGCTTTGCGTGCCAATGCCATGGGCCAGCATGAACAGGCCGCGCAGTTGCGGGCGCAGGCGTTCGATGCGGCGCCGACCACCGGCGGCAGTGCCGACGGTACGCCATTCACCTGGATAGCCGACGCCGATCAGCGTTTCGGGCCGGTTCTGGAAGCGCTCATCAACGGCAAATATTACTGGGTGCCGTTCGAGCGCCTGGCTTCGATAGAACTGGAAGCGCCGGTCGACCTGCGCGACCTCGTGTGGCTGCCGGCGACTCTTACTTTCACGACCGGTGCTACCCAGGTGGCATTCATACCGGCACGTTATCCGGATTCGGAAACCAGCGCCGACGACGAAATCCGGCTGGCGCGGCGTACCGACTGGCAGGATGTCGGTTTCGACACCTATTTCGGCAGCGGCCAGCGCATGCTGGCTACCGATGCGGGCGAATTCGGCCTGTTCGACCTGCGCCGCATCACGCTGCAAGCGGCGGTATGAACGACGTATTGCGCGACAGGCTGGTCCCCAGCCTGCTCGACCGCTTGACCGACAACGACCCGTCGAAAAAGACCGAGCCGCGCGACGCCGGCCTGCTATCGCTGGGGCAGATGCGCAGCAGCGTCCTGCGTGATCTGAACTGGCTGTTCAACGCCACCCGCCTGGAGGATGTGGAAACGCTGGACAAATACCCCGAGGTGAAGCATTCCGTGGTGAATTACGGACTGCCTTCGCTGACCGGCAGCTGTGCGTCCGGCCTTAAAATGTCGGACGTCGAAGACGCCCTGCGCGATGCCATCCTGACTTACGAGCCGCGCCTGATTCCCGATTCCCTGGTGGTCAAGTCGGTCGTGCAGGGGGACGACATGGGTAATCACAACGTGATCGCATTCCAGATCGAAGCCACGCTGTGGGCGCAGCCCACGCCGCTGGCG
>JAEUNN010001094.1 GCA_016791085.1 Rhodocyclaceae bacterium
GCACCGGGGGCGGCGGCACCGTTTCCCTACGCCGGCATGGTCCGGATCAGGTCATGAGGGTATTTCTCAGCCCGCCACGCACGCGCGGCGGACACCCCTAAGGTTGCGCCACGGTAATCAAAAATGGCGCTTTGCGCAAGGCCCGCGTTCAAGTATCCGGCGCGGCAGCCGAAATTTCCCGGTGTCGAGCTTCGTTCGCCGACTTTGCAAGGGAAAACCGATGCGCCACATTTTTATAGCATGTTTGCTGGCCACGGCCGGGCTGGCGGCCCAGGCGGCCGAGTGGGTGGAAGTAGCCGCCGAGCGCGGCAAAACCATAGAAATCGACCGCGCCAGCGTGTTGCGCGCCGAGGCCGGCAAGCTGGTGGCGTGGGGGCGCCTCACCCTGCCCGAGGCGGAAGCCGAAAAGGCCGGATATACGGCGGTGCAGGCGCTCAATCGCTACGATTGCCAGTACCTCAGATTCGTCACACTGAAGCGCGTGTATTTCGACGCCGACATGAATATCGTGCGCGAAGAACGCCTGCCGGGCGACCACGAAATCGCGCTTTTGCCCGGCACGCTGGACGACAAGCTGTTCCGTGAAGTTTGCAAGCCGCCCAGTACCAAATCCTTGCACCAGGTTGCCGACCAGGCCGAAAAGGCAGGAGCGCGTGCAGCCGCTTCGGCGGGCGCCAAACCGATAGCCGAAACCCGCCGCGTGCCGAGCGCGCGACTGGTCGCGGAAAGTGGGCATGGCGAAGAAGCCAAGGCGCGCCCCGAGGCTCGCGGCGCCGTCGAACACAAGGCCGAACCCAAGCCGGCCACAGAAAGCAAAGCTGCAGCCGAGGCGCAGGCGCAGCCCGAACACAAATCCATCGTGCCGCCGCTGCCGGGGCTGCCGCAAAAACCCGCGCGCGAAGCACGTCAGGAGGCGCGCGACGAAATTCCGCTGCCGCGGCCGGCACCGCCGCCACCGCGCCGTGCACAACTGGCGCACGCCGCGCCGCGCGCGGCGGCCGTGCAGGCGGCCGCAGAGCCGGCGGTGCCGCCACCGCACGCGCATGACGTGCATTGGACCTACGAGGGCGAAACCGGCCCGGCAAACTGGGCCAACCTGAAGCCGGAATGGTCGCGCTGCGGCGCCGGCAAGCGGCAAAGTCCGATAGACATACGCGACGGCATACGCGTCGATCTGACGCCCATCAAATTCGACTACAAATCGTCCTATGTGGCCATCGTGGACAATGGTCACACGATACAGGTCAATGTGGGTGGCGGCAGTACGATAAGCGTGGCCGGGCAAAGCTATGAACTGCTGCAA
>JAEUNN010001099.1 GCA_016791085.1 Rhodocyclaceae bacterium
GCGCGTGTTCCACGACATGCGTGCCGGCATACGCGACGTGGACGTGGTCATGATGCTGCGCCTGCAGAACGAGCGCATGCAAGGTTCGCTATTGCCCAGCGGGCAGGAATTTTTCAAGTTTTACGGGCTGACCGAAGACAAACTGGCGCTGGCCAAATCCGACGCCATCGTGCTGCACCCAGGCCCCATGAACCGCGGCATAGAAATCGATTCCGCCGTGGCCGACGGGCGCCAGGCGGTCATACTGCCGCAAGTCACTTTCGGCATCGCGGTACGCATGGCGGTCATGGCCATGCTCGCCGCTACCTGAGGCGCAGCGTATGGCGGACATACCCGCTGCGGCGCCCGGCAGCGCCGCGCTGGACCTGAAGCGCTGCGCCGGCGCGCGCACCTTCCATACCGTGCTGGCCGATCCGCCCTGGCGCTTCGACAACCGCACCGGAAAAATGGCCCCCGAACACCGCCGCCTGGCACGCTATGCGACGCTCACCACGGCCGAAATTTGCGCCCTGCCGGTGGCCGACCTGGCGGCCGAACCGGCCCACCTTTATTTGTGGGTGCCCAATGCGCTGCTGCCGGCCGGCCTGCTAGTCCTGGCGGCCTGGGGTTTCCAGTACAAATCCAACCTGGTCTGGGAAAAAGTCCGCAAGGACGGCGCGCCGGACGGGCGCGGCGTGGGTTTCTATTTCCGCAACGCGACCGAACTGCTGCTGTTCGGCGTGCGCGGAAAAGCCGCCCGCACGCTGGCGCCGGGCCGGCGCCAGGTCAATGTGATCCGCGCCGCCAAGCGCGAACATTCGCGCAAACCCGATGAGGCCTACGAACTGATAGAACGCTGCAGCCGCGGCCCCTACCTCGAATTGTTCGCGCGCGGCACGCGGGCCGGCTGGACGGCCTGGGGCGACCAGGCCGCGCACTATCGCCCGGACTGGCCCATCCAGGCCAGACAGCCACAGTACGATGCCGCCGTGCCGGCATCGACCATGAGGACCGAAGCTTGAAAATCCACATCAAGAATGGCCGTGTGATCGACCCGGCGAGCGGCCGCGACGGCAGCGCCGATGTGTTCATCGCCGAGGGCGAAATCGTCGCCGTCGGCACCGCGCCGGAAGCTTTCCATGCCTATCGCACGCTGGACGCGGCCGGCCTGGTGGTATGCCCCGGCCTGATCGACCTGTCCGCGCGGCTGCGCGAACCGGGCTATGAATACCGCGCCACGCTGGAATCCGAAATGGCCGCCGCGGTGGCCGGAGGCGTTACCAGCCTGGCATGCCCGCCCGACACCGACCCGCCGCTGGACGAGCCGGGCCTGGTCGAAATGCTCAAACACCGGGCGCGCAATCTGAATCTTGCCCACGTGTACCCGCGCGGCGCGCTGACCGTGGGGCTGAAGGGTGCGGTGCTGACCGAAATGGGCGAACTTGCCGACGCCGGCTGCATCGCCTTCAGCCAGTCCAACACCAATATCGAAAACACCCAGGTGCTGCTGCGCGCGCTGCAATATGCCGCCACCTTCGGCCACGCCGTGTGGCTGCAGCCGACCGATTACCACCTCGCGCACGGCGGCGTCGCGCACGAAGGCGAAGTGTCCACGCGGCTGGGCCTGACCGGCATACCCGTGCTGGCCGAAACGGTAGCCATCTCGACGCTGTTGCAACTGGTGCGGGCGACCGGCGCGCGCCTGCATTTGCCGCGCATTTCCAGCGCGGCCGGGCTGGAACTGGTGGCGCGCGCGAAACAGGACGGACTGCCGGTTACTTGCGACATATCCATCAACCACCTGCACCTGTGCGACAACGACATCGGCTATTTCAACGCCAATTGCCGCCTCGATCCGCCGCTGCGCAGCGCGTCCGACCGCGACGCGCTGTCGCGCGGCCTGGCCAGCGGCGTGGTAGACGCCTTGTGTTCCGACCACACGCCGGTCGATGACGACGCCAAACAACTGCCTTTCGGCGAAGCCGAAAGCGGCGCCACCGGGCTGGAATTGCTGCTGCCGCTCACCCTGGCCTGGGCGCGCCGAGCGCGCATTCCGCTGGCCACCGCGCTGGCGCGTGTCAGTTCCGACGCCGCGCGCGTCATGGGCATGAATGCCGGCACGCTGGCACCCGGCGCGGCCGCAGACCTGTGCATATTCGACCCCGAAGAAGCGTTCCGCGTCACGCGCGAATCGCTCAAAAGCCAGGGCAAGAACACGCCTTTTCTGGGCCTGGAAGTGGTCGGCCGCACGCGCTACACGCTGGTGTCGGGGCAATTCGTGTTCGAGCGCGGCAGCCGCCGCGAGTCCGCACCCGCGACGCGGCAATGACGCGGCAGCAGGCCGGCGCGCGCCCCTGCCGGCGCGCGCGGCATGCGTGTCCGCGTAGCCAAGCGTTATTCAGATTTTTCTGCCTGACCTGACTGCCCGCGCCACGGCGCGGCGCATACCCTATGGCGCGCAGGGGTAGCTACCCTGCGCCTTGTGTGACGGATTACCGCGCATCAAATCGGAACAATACTGTTCCTCGCTTCGATACATGCAACAGATCACCCGCAAAATTGCGCTGCGGCCCGCGGCGCTCACCCAGGCCCGCCGCCAACCAATTGATTTTTCTCAGCCGTCCCATCGTCGGGTGTGTCACGCGGCACATGCCACCGACCCAAAGCTATGCACTGTTGTGCCAATAGTGCACAGACCGGGATGCCAGAACCGCGGCCAAGCTCTGCTGCGGGAGCGCGCGCCGGCCCGCCGCGGGAGTTCCGAAAATTTTTCGAAAACTCCTCCAATCCATTGATTTAGAGCTTTTTTTCCAGACTTTCCCGAAAACCTCCAAAGCTGGCACGCATCCTGCAGTATGTCCTCTGCAAGCGCGACGCGACAGGCGCCCGGAACGGCTAAGCCAGTACCCGGCCGCGCCACCGCGCTCACCGCTTAAAAGTCCGTAACGGGTTGACATGGCGCCGCCGCGGCGCCGTGCAAACCGGCCCATGTTCACCGACCATCCCGCGCTGCGCGAGCGCCTGAGAACGGTTCGGCACGCATTGCAGCAGGACTCGATAAAGCTTCATTCAACGTGTGCCAAGCACACTAAATCTTAGGAGGCAACATGATTTACGCACACCCCGGCAGCCCCGACGCCACAATTCAGTACAAACAAAAGTACGACAATTTCATCAACGGCAAATTCGTGCCCCCGGCCCGCGGCGACTATTTCGACGTCATGACGCCGATTAGCGGCCGGATTTACACCAAGGCCGCCCGCTCCACGGCGGAAGACATCGAAGCCGCACTGGACGCCGCGCACGCCGCGGCCGACGGCTGGGCCCGCACGGCGCCGAGCGAGCGCGCCAACCTGCTGCTCAAGATTGCCGACCGCCTGGAACAAAATCTGGAGCGTCTGGCCTATGCCGAAACCGTGGATAACGGCAAGCCCATACGCGAAACGCTGAATGCCGATGTGCCGCTCGCCATCGACCACTTCCGCTATTTCGCCGGCTGCGTGCGCGCGCAGGAAGGTTCCATCAGCGAAATCGACGAAAGCACGGTGGCCTATCATTTTCACGAGCCGCTGGGCGTGGTCGGCCAGATCATCCCGTGGAATTTCCCGCTGCTCATGGCGGCCTGGAAGCTCGCCCCGGCGCTCGGCGCAGGCAACTGTGTGGTCATGAAACCGGCCGAATCCACGCCGATTTCCCTGCTCATACTGCTGGAATGCATCGCCGACCTGTTGCCGCCGGGCGTGCTGAACGTGGTCAATGGCTTCGGCCGCGAAGCCGGTATGCCGCTCGCCACCAGCAAGCGCATCGCCAAGATCGCCTTCACGGGGTCCACCGCCACCGGCCGCGTGATCGGCCAGGCCGCCGCCAACAACCTGATTCCGGCCACGCTGGAACTGGGCGGCAAGTCGCCCAACATTTTCTTCGCCGACGTGTGCGACGCAGACGATGATTTCCTCGACAAGGCCATCGAAGGCATGGTGCTGTTCGCGTTCAACCAGGGCGAAGTGTGCACCTGCCCGTCGCGCGCGGTCATACACGAATCGATTTACGACAAGTTCATGAGCCGCGTGCTGCCGCGTGTGGCCGCGATCAAGCAGGGCAACCCGCTCGATACGGAAACCATGATGGGCGCCCAGGCCTCGCGCGACCAGGTGGACAAAATCCTGTCCTACCTCGCGCTGGGCAAGGAAGAAGGCGCCGAACTGCTGATCGGCGGCGACCGCGCGCATCTGGGCGGCGATCTGGCCGACGGCTGCTACATCCAGCCCACGCTGTTCAAGGGCCACAACAAGATGCGCATTTTCC
>JAEUNN010001117.1 GCA_016791085.1 Rhodocyclaceae bacterium
CAGCAGCACCAGCACCAGCACGGTGGCCAAATCTTCCACGACCAGCCAGCCGACCGCGATGCGCCCGTTCATGGTGTCGAGCTGGCCGCGCGCTTCCAGCGCTTTCAGCAGCACCACGGTGCTGGCGCAGGACAAGGACAGGCCGAACACCAGCCCGCTGCCGGGACTCCAGCCCCAGGCCGCCGCAGCGCCCATGCCGAGCAGGGTGGCGATGGTCATCTGCACCACCGCGCCGGGCAGGGCCAGGCGCTTGACGGCCAGCAGATCGTTCAGCGAAAAATGCAGCCCGACGCCGAACATGAGCAGCATCACGCCAATTTCCGACAACTGCGCGGCGATGCTCGCGTCGGCAACGAAACCCGGCGTGGCCGGGCCGATCATGATGCCGGCAAAAAGGTAGCCGACCAGGGCCGGGAGCCGGATGCGCTCGGCCAGAATGCCGAATACGAGCGCAATGCCGAAGCCCGCGGCCAGCGTGGTGATCAAGGTGGTGTTGTGTTCCATCGTTTGAATTTTCTCGAACTTTGTTGGGGGAAAAGCCGCCGCGCAGACCTGCCTGCCTTGCGAACGGCTTTCGTATCGACCGCCGCGCCGCCCTGCGCGTTCGCGCGCGGGGGAAAAATTGCTTGGATCGACACAAGCGTGGCGCGCGGCGCCCTGGTCTGGCGCGGGACAGGCGTGCGCCTGGCAGCGATGGATCGCACGTGGCCGGGCGCATGGATTTCCAGCCAGAATATCGCACTCGGCGCCGCGCCGGGCCTCTGCCAAGGCGACCGCTGCCGCGCCCGCCCAGACCCCGAACCCGCCACAGAGCCTTGGTTTTCCCGGCCACGGTTTGCCCGGAGCCGCTGCTTGGGCGTGCGTGAGGCGCAGGGGTCAAACACCTCGGCCCGGCGCGTGGCGCATGCGCCGTGGTTCGACAGGCTCAGCACGAACGGACGCGCCAGGAAGCGCAGGCCGCCAGCCGCCGACGAAATGCCGCATGGGCAAGCACGTCAGACACCCGCAAGCGGGAAATTCCCGCACAGTCCGGCGCGCGCCCCGTCGCGCTGACTTGACGGCATTGCCGCGCGTGGCGCCGGCTGCAGCGGATCAGGCCAGCGCCAAACCACCCACAGTCTGCGCGACGCACGCACGCCGGCTTGCGGCGTGCCGCCCGGGAAATTCAGCCGAGCCGGAAGCGCGACACGGCGCCGGTCAGCGCGCGGGATATGTCGGACAATTGGCCGGCGGTAGCCGAAATCGCGCTGGCGGAATGGGTCATCTGCGCGATGCCTTCGATGTTGTGCGCAATCTGTTCGGCGGCCCGGCTCTGTTCGTCCAGCGCCTGCGCTATCCTGGCCACGCGCTCCTGCAGCAGATCGGCGCCCTGGCCTAT
>JAEUNN010001144.1 GCA_016791085.1 Rhodocyclaceae bacterium
AGCTTGGAGAACATGTCAGAACTACCGGATGGTGCTGCGGAAGCGGAAGTCTACCAGAGCCGCGGGGCGGGGCGGGCCGGCCGGGCCTGCCGCGGGCAACCAGGCGCAGGCGGCGCGGCGATGATCGACGCGCATTCCGCCCCATCGCGGCGCGAAATTCATAGGGCCGGGTACGTAACGCGCGGCGGGCGCGCGACACCACAAGCCGCCCGCGACGGGCGCACCGGCAGGGCCGCGACCTTGCAGCCGCTGCCATCAGCCTGCAGCAAAAATCGACCGGTACTGAGTGCGCCCGATTTACGCGCCCGCGCTGCCCTCGATGTCAGGATAGTCAGCCAGAAAGCGCAGCCACTCCGTGTCGTCGGCGAGCGCGCCATATGGGCCGGGGTCCACAACAAGCGCCATGGCGGCTTTTCGATCATGCCAGATCGCATAAACCCGGCCCGGCTGATTGCGGTGAAACGATTCCCAACTCAGGCCGTGCGCCAGTTGCCCGAAACGCGTGTAAAGCTGCAAGGCGGTTTCCTGGAAAGGTGCATAGCCCGCGAACTTGCGTCGTTCGCCCGACAGGTCGAGCAGCCGGCGGTTGTCGCCGTCGATAGGAATGAACAGGGCCGGCGCCGTATAGGTGTAGCGGGCCACGCGATACTGGGCAGCCAGGTCCTGGTCCCAGGTATAGCGGTCCAGTTGATCCGCACGCAGGATGCGGCATTCCATCGCGACGGCCGGCAAGCTGCTGGCCGTGTATAGCACCGCAAAATCCGCCTTGTGCCCGACGGGCGGATCCACGCGCAGATCGCGGTATTTTTCGTCGGGCGCCTCCCAGTGCCCGAGCGGGTGGCGGAACAGCCACACCAGCCGGACCGCGTCCGGGTCCGGCAGTTCGAGGTTAAGGTCGCGTGCGTGCGGCGTCGCCGCAGAACTCATGCGGAAATTTGTGCGGCGTGGGCGCGCGCGGATTGCAGGACGGCTTCGCGTCGCGCGGCAGCCGGCGCGGCGAGCAAACTGCGGCTTTCGGGTGCGACGGCGCGGGTGCTGGTAAGCCTGCCGATCAGCGTTTCGATGGGCGTAAGACCGCCCAGCAGGTCGGTCGGCGAGGTAAAAAAGCCATAAGCTGCCGTACCGCCCGCCCCTCCCAAAGCCACAAGCGTGCTTTCCAGGGCTTCGCCAGCCACCTCCGGCCAGGCCTGAAATGCCGGGTACTCGCGCCCGCGCTTGCGGCCGGGCCGCAAAATCGAAAACAGCTTGCCGGCACGTTCGCGCTGGCGCACGGTTTCGTCGCCCAGGCCGCCCAGTGCGGCGCCCAGTTCGGCTGCCGTAAGCGCCGCCACCGGGTCTTCTCCCAGCGTTTGCACGGCTTGTTGTTCGGACTTGGGCTGAAAGGCTTGCGCCAGACGCTGGAACTCAAGCTGACGCTGCAGGGTGCGCGCATCGACGATGACCTCGACCCAGGAGCGCAGCAGATCGACGATGGGCGCGTCCAGCCCGGCGCGGCTCAAAGCTTTGATATGGGCCGCGGACGATTTCTGCAGCGCTCTTTCTATCGG
>JAEUNN010000768.1 GCA_016791085.1 Rhodocyclaceae bacterium
GCTCGCGGACGACGGGGCATGGAAGCCCATGGTGCTGGACGATGGCACCGTGTCGGACGGCAAGGTGGACACCTATACCCGCTGCGTCGAAGCCATCTGCGGCAGCGCCGACACCTTCTTCACCTCGGTGTTCTCGGCGCAGGGCAAGCGGCAGTTGAGCGCCTACCGTAATGCCGAGATCAAGACCTTGCTGGCCGACTTGCTCGGACAGGAAGAAATCCGGGTGCTGGGCCAGAAGGCGAGCGAAACCGCCCGCCTGCTCAAGGCCGGCCTTGCGGCGATCCGGCAGGAACAGGCGGGACTGGATGCGGAAGCGCAGCGTGTCGAGGCCGAGCAGCGCCGGCTCGACGGCGCGCAGGCCCGCGTCGCGCAGCGCCTGGCTGCCCGACAAGCGGCCCAGGCCGAGCAGGAGTCGGCCCGAACCCGGCATGCGCAGGTGATGGTCGAACGCGAGCAGTCGCGGGGTGTTGAGGCGCGCCGGGGGCAACTTCAGGGCGAATGCCATGCCGTGATCCAGGCCGGCACCCAGGCCATCGACATCTTGAAAACCCAAGACCGGGGCGAGGTTCAGCGGCTGGAACGGCTGGAACAGCGTATCGCACAGCGCCTCGCCCAGGAGTGCAACCGCCGGCAAGTGTTGCAGAACCAGCGTCGACAATGCCTCACAGTGTTGGCGGGCGTGCAAGCCGTGCGGCATGCCGAGTGCCGTCTACCCATGGCCGAGCGGGTATTGTCGCTGCGTTCGGCGCAGGTCGGGGCATGGCGCCAACAGGTCCAACGCCTGACGCAGTGCCAAGCGGCGAAGCGTATGGTCCAGCAGAAGTTGTCCGGGATCGAACGCGAGGCCGGCCAGGCGGCGCTGAAGGCCGAGGAACTGGCGCGGCGCTTCGGTCTCACTGGCGAGGTGCCGTGTGCCGGCACCGACCTACAGGGGCAATGCCAGCTACTGGGCGACGCGCGGGACGCCAAGGCCCTGATTCCGAGCGCGCAGGGGACCATCCAGCGGCTGGGGTGCGAGAAGCTGGCGGCACAACAGGAACTGGACGCCTTGTGCGGGCAGTATGAGCAACTCGCGGGTGCGCCCCAGGCGTTGGCCAGGGCCGAGCACCGGGCCGAGCTTGCCCGGGCGCGGGCCTCGCGGTTTGCGCTGCTGGCGGCCCAGGCCGGTGAAATGGCGCGGGCCCGGACCACACTGGCAGGGATCGAGCAGGAGTTTACAGAACTGCGGACGGAACTACCGGCTGCCTTGGGACCGGATACCGCTACTGGTCAGTACCGGGTGGAGACGCCCGAGGAGGCCGCCGAGCGCCAACAGATCCATGCGGCACGGCAGGGCATCGCGGCCCAGCACGAGCAGCAGGCCAAGCATTACCGCGCCGCCCTGGATCGGCTCAAGCAGGCGCTGGCGGCCTTGCCGGCACCGTACGACGGGCA
>JAEUNN010001185.1 GCA_016791085.1 Rhodocyclaceae bacterium
GACCTATTCCGACCTGGGCCGGCCCTATGCGGTATGGAACGTGATAGGCGCCGACGCCCTGTCGGTCGAGCCCAAACAATGGTGCTACCCCATCGCCGGCTGCGTGAGCTACCGCGGCTATTTCGCCGCCGCCGACGCGCAGGCCTATGCGCGCGAACTGGCAGCGGCCGGACTGGACGTTCATGCCTACGGAGTGCCGGCTTACTCCACCCTGGGCTGGTTCGCCGATCCGCTGCTGAATACTTTCGTGAACTGGCCGGACACAGAAGTCGCACGCCTGTTGTTCCACGAACTGGCACACCAGGTGGCCTACGCGAAAAACGATACCGAATTCAACGAGTCGTTCGCCGTGGCCGTGGAACTGGAAGGTGTCAGGCGCTGGCTGGCCGCGGAAGGGCAGGACCAGGACCGCGCCAATTGGGCGCGCATGCAGGCGCTACGCACGGATTTCACCGAATTCGTGCTGGGCTGGCGCGAACGCCTGCGCCAGCTATATGCGTCCGGCCTGTCCGACCCCGACAAGCTCGCCGCCAAGCGCGCCGCGTTTGCGGCCATGGCGGAAGATTACGCACGCATCAAACGCGAACGCTGGAATGGCTACAAGGGCTACGACGCCTGGTTCGGCAGCGAAATGAACAACGCGACGCTGGCTTCGGTCAGCCTATACACGCGCCTGGTGCCCGGCTTCCAGCGCCTGCTGGCCGCCGAAAATTACGACCTGCCGCGCTTTTACGCCCGCGTGCGGGCACTTGCCGATTTGCCGCGCGAACAGCGCCACGCCGAATTACAGGCCGCCGCGCCGGCGCCCTGAGCGGCCGGCGCGGCCTCAAGGTGCCAGCATGCGCTGCAGCGCGGCCAGCACCGCGCGCGCCAGGCGCTTGCTGCGCTCGGCGCTCCAGCCCTCCACGCCATCGCGCAGATCGGCATTGTCCTTGAACGGCATTTCCAGCGTGAGCGACAGACAGCCGAAGCGCTCGCCCACCCATTTGGAAGCCAGCGTGAGCATTTCCGGCCCGAAGCGGTCGGCCGCGTAGCCGTACTGCGTCTGAAAATCCGGCGTGGCGGCCAGCAGCGCGGCGGAAAAGGACTTTTCGAGTTCGGCCTGGCGCGAACTGTAGCTCGGAAGCATGGAATTGCCGTCGACGAACACATAGGGCAAAGTTTCGTCGCCATGTATGTCCAGAAACACATCCGGCGCCCAGCGCGCCATGGCCTCGCGCACCTGGAACACTTCCGGGCTGGTTTGCATGTCCGGCGCGGCCCAGGCCCGGTTGAGGTTGCAACCGGCGGCATTGGTGCGCAAATTGCCGCGCACCGAGCCATCCGGATTCATGTTCGGCACGATGCGAAAACAGGCCTGGTGCAGCAGACGCCGCGACACCGGGTCGGCCGCGTCGAACAGATGTTCCAGCATGCCTTCGACGAACCATTCGGCCATGGTTTCGCCCGGATGCTGGCGCGCCACCACCCAGATGGTTTTGCGCTTGCGCGCCGGCCGTCCGACCGTCACGAGGTTGATGTCGCGCCCCTCGACACTGCTGCCCAGGTCGCTCACCGTGCCCACCGAGGAAGAATCCGCGCGCCCCAGCAGTTGCAAATGGCGTTCCCAGGAATATGGCTGAAAATACGCGAAGTAAATGCTGTCCAGTTCGGGCTGTATGTCTATCGTGAGCGCGCGGCCGTCGTAACTGGTGCCCGACACGCGAAACCAGTTTTCGTGGTCGTACGAAGCCACCGCCTTGTAATCGGCCCAGCCGTCCGGATAGGACGAGGCGCTGGCGTTCAGGATGCGTATGCGGCAGCGCTTGCCGGCCGCACCCTGCAGGCGGAAATGGAACCACTGGCGAAAGTCGGCGGCGTTGTCGGCGCGCAGCGCGAGCCGTATGTCCGATGGCTGTTCGGCCGCTATGATGTCTATGGAGCCGGAATCGAAAGACGAACTTATGCGCATGTTGGCTACCCCCCGTTTCGCCTGCGATTCTAGCCAAAGCCGCCTGGCAGCGGGCGCACCATGAGCGGCCGTGTGCGGCCGCAGGCGCAGCGCGGGCGGGTGAATATTTTTGCGCTGGCGGCGGGTATCCTGGCGGCGCTGTTGCTGCTGGGTGCGGTCGCCGCCGCCTGGCAGCCGGTGCAAATGAGCCTGCACGGCCGGCGCGTCGCCGCGGAAGTGGTGGACATGCGCCCGTCCGGCGGCTATGTCGCGCCGGTCGTGCGCTACGTCGATGCCGCCGGCCAAACTCGCGAGGCCACGGGTAAAGGCGCCAGCGCGCCCGAATACGTGGTGGGCGACCGCCTGGAAATCTGGCTGCTGCCGGACGAGCCGGACGCCGTACTGATCGCCGATTTCACTCAAATGTGGATAGGGCCCATCATGCTGGGCGGTTTCGGACTGTTGTGGCTGGGTGCGTCGGCGCTCGCGCGCGCCATGGACCGCGGCGCCG
>JAEUNN010001206.1 GCA_016791085.1 Rhodocyclaceae bacterium
CGCAGTTTTCTTGAAGGGCACGCCGCCAATCCGGAATTTGCCTGGTATGTGGCGACCATATCGCTATTCACCACGCTCACGGCAAGTTTTCCTTTCGGCGCCGTGCTCGCCGCCGCGGTGCTGTTGAACCGGCGCCGCTGGCTGCGCGTCAGTTTGCTGTCCAGCCTGACCGCGGCCACCGCTTCGCTGATATTGCTGCTGGTGTTCGGCGAACTGGGCTGGCAGCAGGTACTGGAGCGTTATCCCGATCTTGCCCACTCCACGCTGTATTCCACGGTGCAGGGCTGGCTGCAGCGCTGGGGGGTGTGGACCCTGTTTTTCGTGACCTTGCTGCCGGTGCCGCAGACGGCCAGCATGGCCATCTGTGCCATGGCCTATTACTCTCCGCTGCCGGCATTCGTTGCCCTGCTGGCCGGCAAAGGCTTGCGCTACCTGTTTTATGGCTGGCTCGCCGCGAATTTCCCGGCCCGTGCGCATGCGCTCGCGCAGCGCTACGGGCTCGCGCTGGAGCGGCGCAAGCGGCCTAGGGTATGAGCACCGCGGCGCCTTGCAGCCGGCCGCGGCGCAAGTCATCCAGCGCCAGATTGGCGTCATCCAGGGCATAGGACCGGATTTCCGTGTGCACCGGTATGCGCGCCGCCAGGTCGAGAAATTCCTCGCCGTCGCGGCGCGTCAGATTGGCCACCGAGCGCACGCAGCGCTCGCCCCACAGCAGCGCATACGGGAAAGCCGGAATATCGCTCATATGTATGCCGCCGCACACCACGATGCCGCCTTTGCGCACCGCCGCCAGCGCCGCCGGCACCAGCCGGCCGTCGGGCGCGAACAGTATGGCCGCGTCCAGGTCCTGCGCCGGCCGCTCGCCGCTGGGGCCGGCCCAGACCGCGCCCAGGCGGCGCGCGAAGTTCTGCGCGGCAGCGTCGCCCGGCCGCGTGAATGCATATAGTTCGCGTCCTTCCCAGGCCAGAACCTGGGCCAGTATGTGCGCCGCGGCGCCGAAGCCGTACAGGCCGATGCGCCGCATTCCGGGCGCGTGGGCGCGCGCCATGGCCCAACTGCGGTAGCCGATCAGGCCGGCGCACAGCAGCGGCGCAAGTTGCGCGGCGCCG
>JAEUNN010001226.1 GCA_016791085.1 Rhodocyclaceae bacterium
GGAAACGCTGGCCCAGTCGGGCTGGCCGGTAACGGGGCAATTCGACTTGAGCAGATCGGAGCGCAGACATTCGCGCACGGGTGGCCCGCCCGCGGCCAGCAGCGTCGGGTCATAGCTGTAGCAGTCGATCGCGACATCCAGTTCGTCTATGCGGGTGCCCGGCAACTCGCCCAGGGCCAGGCCCGCAAAATCTGCCGCCGGCACGAGCCGCAATGTGACCGCCGCGGCGCAGGCGGCGCCCAGGTCGCGCTCCGCGGTTTGCACGAATTCCTGCGGCCCGGACAGGCGTTCCTGGTTGAACGAATTGAAGTACAGCTTGAGCGATTTGGATTCGACCAGACAGGGCGAGTCGGCCGGCACTTCCAGCGTCGCCATGGCCACCACGGGCTTGCCGCGCGCATCCAGCCAGGACAATTCGTAGGCATTCCAGATATCGACGCCGGCAAACGGCAGCGCGCCGCTTATGCCCAAATGCTCACGGTTGGGCGCGCGCGCAATCGGGAACAACAGGCGCGGGTCGTAGCGGCTCGGATAATCGGTGGCGCGGCCCAACCGGGACGCCGCCGCATCGGCGTGAATCTGCACGGCGCTGTGGCCGCCGCTCAATGCGGCATGCCGCCCGGGAACATGCCGCGCATGCCGCGCATGAGTTTCTGTATGCCGCCCTTGGATAGCTGTTTCATCATTTTCTGCGTCTGCTCGAACTGCGCCAGCAGGCGGTTCACTTCCTGCACGCTGGTGCCGCTGCCGGCCGCGATGCGGCGCTTGCGGCTGGCCTTGATCAGTTCGGGTTTGGCGCGTTCTTCGGCGGTCATGGAATTGATGATGCCTTCGATGCGGCGCACCGCCTTGTCCTCCACGCCGCCCTGCAACTGCCCGGCGGCCTGGGCAAACTGCGCCGGCAGCTTGTCCAGCATGGCCGAGAGGCCGCCCATCTTGCGCATTTGCCCTATCTGTTCCTTGAAGTCGTTGAAATCGAAGCCCTTGCCGGACTTGAGCTTCTTGGCGAATTCCTGCGCTTTCTGTTCATCGACCTGTTTGCGGGCCTCTTCGACCAGGCCCATGATGTCGCCCATGCCGAGGATGCGGCCGGCCATGCGATCGGGGTGGAATTCTTCCAGGCCGCTCAACTTTTCGCCGACGCCGGCAAATTTGATGGGCTTGCCGGTAATGTGGCGCACCGACAACGCGGCGCCGCCGCGCGCGTCGCCATCCAGCTTGGTGAGCACCACGCCGGTCAGCGGCAGGGCGTCGTTGAATGCGCGCGCGGTATTCACGGCATCCTGACCCAGCATGGAATCGACCACGAACAAAGTTTCGACGGGATCGAGCGCCGCATGCAGCGCGCGTATTTCGTCCATCATGGCCTGATCGATGGTGAGCCGGCCGGCGGTATCGACCAGCAGCACGTCGTGATAATGCCGGCGCGCCCAGTCCACGGCACGGCGCGCGATATCGACCGGCGCTTCGCCGGGGTGGGACGGGAAAAAGTCTGCGCCGGCCTGGCCTGCCACGGCTTTGAGCTGTTCGATGGCGGCCGGGCGATATACGTCGCAACTGACCGTGAGCACCTTTTTCTTCTGCTTTTCGCGCAACATTTTGGCGAGCTTGCCGGTCGTCGTGGTTTTGCCCGAACCCTGCAGACCGGCCATCAGCACGATGGCGGGCGGCTGCGACGCAAGCGACAGCGCGGCATTGCTGCCGCCCATGAGCGCCGTCAGTTCGGCATGCACCACACCGACCAGGGCCTGGCCGGGCGTGAGCGAGCCTATCACCTCCTGGCCGATCGCCTTTTCTTTCACGCGCGCGATGAAATCTTTCACCACCGGCAGCGCCACGTCGGCTTCCAGCAGGGCAAGACGCACTTCACGCAGCATTTCGGCGACGTTGTCTTCGGTGATGCGCGCCTGGCCGCGCATGGTCTTTACGACCCGCGCGAGGCGTTGAGTCAGGTTATCCAGCATGTCGGAGCACGGAGAAACTCAAGGGTGGAGATGCGGCGCTTGCGGTAAACTGCGCCAACCATGCCGATTTTACTGCAACTCCTTCCGGCCGCCCTGTACGCGGTTCTGGCAGCGCATTTTTTCCACTCGCGCTGGCTGCGTCCGGATCTCCAGGCCGCGCGGGGATTGCAGCCCTGGGAGCGCGTGGCGCTCGCCGCGGTACTGCTGCTGCACGCCTGGGTGCTGCGCGAACAGATACTGCCCGGAAACGACATGCATTTCGGTTTCGGCAGCGCGCTGGCGGTCATGTGCTGGCTCGCATTGGTGTTCTACTGGATAGAAAGCTTCAACGCCCGCCTGGAAGGCCTGCAGTCGCTGGCACTGCCGTTGGCAGCCGGGGCGAGCGCGCTGCCGGCTTTCTGGCCGGCGCAGCATATCGTGCACAATGCGTCCAACGTGGCATTCCGGCTGCATTTCCTGCTGGCCATGATGGCGTACAGCCTGTTCACGCTGGCCGCGCTGCACGCGGTACTCATGTCCATCGCCGAACGCCGGCTGCACAGCGCGCGCCTGACGCGCTCGCTGATTGCGCTGCCGCCGCTCCTGACCATGGAAACCTTGCTGTTCCGGCTCATATTCATCGCCTTCGTGCTGCTCACGCTGACGCTGGGAACCGGCATACTGTTTTCCGAAGAACTGTTCGGGCGTGCGCTGCCGTTCAATCACAAGACGGTATTCGCCTTCCTGTCCTGGCTCATATTCGGCATCCTGTTGCTGGGACGGCATTTCCGCGGCTGGCGCGGCCGCATCGCGCTACGCTGGACCATGGGAGGATTCATCGTGCTGTTGCTGGCCTATGTCGGCACGCGCTTCGTGCTGGATTTGCTCGGGCGCACCTGAATCGGGCCGGCGTTAAATTTTGCCGTGCGGCGCGCGCCGGCCGCCGCACCGAACTTATGAGAGGCAAGCCGGGGCACCCCGGACGGACCAATAATTTGGACGAAATTCCCTTATCCGCGCTGGTTTGGGCGCTGGTCGTGCTGCTCGCACTGTCGGGCTTCTTTTCGGGCGCCGAAACCGCCATGATGGCCTGCAACCGCTACCGCCTGAACGTCGCCGCCCGGCGCGGCGAGCGTGGCTCGCGCCTGGCCCACGAACTGCTGCAGAAAACCGACAAGCTGCTGGGCGTCATACTGCTGTTCAATTCGCTGGTCAATTCGGCGGCCGCCACGCTGGCCGGGGTGATCACGATACAGTGGCTGGGCGAGGAAAAATGGGCACTCGGCGCCGCCACGCTGGCTGTGACCTTCCTGATCCTGGTGTTTTCCGAAATTTCGCCCAAGGTGGTCGGCGCATCGCGCGCCGACCTGCTGGCGCCCAAGGTGGCTTATGTCCTGGCGCCGCTTCTGAAGCTGTTCTACCCGGTCGTATGGTTCGTCAATCTGTTCGTGATGGGCCTGTTGCGCGCGGTGCGGCTGCGGCCTTCATCGGGCAATGACGAGCGCAACCTGTCGCCGGAAGAATTGCGCACGCTGGTACTCGAGTCCAGCCACTTCATCCCGACCTCGCACCGCAGCATCCTGGTAAATCTGTTCGACCTGGAGGACGTGACGATGCGCGACGTCATGACGCCCAGGCATGCCATCGAGGGCATAGACATCGAGGCGCCGCTGGACGAAATCCGCCAGCAGATCGCCACCAGTTACCACACGCGCCTGCCCGTCTATGACGGCGACCTGAATGCGGTGCTGGGGGTGCTGCACCAGCGCCGCGTGGTCAGCGCGCTATCCACGGGTGAGCTCGACAAGGAAGAATTGCGCAGTCTGCTGGCGGCGCCGTATTTCATTCCGGGCGGGACCGCGCTATACACCCAATTGCAGTATTTCCAGGAAAACCGCCAGCGCATCGCGCTGGTGGTCGATGAATACGGAGAAGTCGAAGGCCTGGTCACGCTCGAGGACATCATCGAGGAAATCATAGGCAAATTCACGACCGGCGCGCCCGGCCGCAACCTGAGCCTGGCCTGGAACGCCGAGGGCGAGGCCATCCTGGACGGGGGCGCGAGCTTGCGCGAAATCAACCGCGCTTTGGGGCTAAACCTCCCGCTGGACGGGCCGAAAACCCTGAACGGACTGATACTCGAGCAGTTGCAGGATATTCCGGAATCCGGCGTCAGCTGCAAGATCGCCGGGGTGCCGATCGAAGTGTTGCAGGCGCAGAACCGCATGGTGCGCCGCGCGCGCATCGTGCGGCCGCGCTCGGCGGATTGACACGCAATGGCGCCAAGTCCGGCCAGGGGCGCAGCAAAGCCGCACAGTCCGCGACGCGGCAGGGCATGTGGAATATGTGCTTCAATGGTGGTTTTCCTTTACAGATCATGGGCTATAAGCGATCATTTCATGTATGTTCGAGGTGCGGCGCGGGTGTCCCGGCGCCCGCGTGCTCGGGCGCAAGCCGGTTGTCCTTGCCGCGCGCGGCCGGCGTCCCGATTCTGAACCTGGCGCAGACCTGAAGGAACGACGCTTGAGCATGTGGCCCTGCCACCCTACGCCTATGCAGCACCGATCAGACGCATGGCTGCCAATCCTGAACCGGCGCTAAGCGGGCTGGCGCGCGCGCTGGTCCAATATGGCCGCCTGGCCGAGGCGGAAGCCGCTGCTCTGGCCGGCGGCGCCAACGAACTTGGCTTTGCCGGCGCGCTCGTGCAGAGCGGAAAAATGTCGGCACGCGAACTTGCCGCGTTTGCGGCCGACACCTTCGGCTACCCGCTGCTCGACCTGAATTTTTTCGATCCCGCGCAACTGCCGCCCGGTGCGATAGATAAGAAGCTCACGCGCACGCACCAGGTGCTCGCGCTCAAAAAGCGCGGCAACCGCCTGTCGGTTGCGCTGACCGATCCGTCCAATCTGCGCGCCATCGATGAAATTCGCTTCCAGACCGGTCTCGCGGTGGATCCCGTGGTGTGCGAGCTGGACAAGCTCGCCGCGCTCATCAACAAAACCCTGGAGTCGGTCGAGGACCAGCTCAAGGTGAGCGACGAGGAAATCGATTTCGACGCCGAAATCACCGACCTCGGCGTACAGCAACAGGAGCAGGAAGCATCCGCCCAGGCCGAGGTGGATGACGCGCCGGTGGTGCGTTTCATACAGAAATTGCTGTTCGACGCGATCAACGAGGGGGCGTCGGACATCCACTTCGAGCCCTACGAAAAGTATTACCGGATACGTTTCCGCACCGACGGCATATTGCGTGAAGTGGTCCAGCCGCCGCTGGTACTGAAGGAAAAGATCGCCGCGCGCATCAAGGTGATATCGCGTCTGGACATTTCGGAAAAGCGCATCCCCCAGGACGGGCGCATGAAGCTCGCGCTGAGCAAGAACCGGGCGATCGATTTCCGCGTCAGCACGCTGCCCACCCTGCACGGCGAAAAGATCGTGATGCGCATACTCGATCCCAGTTCGGCCATGCTGGGCATCGACGCGCTGGGTTACGAGCCCGAACAGCGTACGGCCCTCATGACGGCCATCGAACGGCCCTACGGCATGATATTGGTGACCGGCCCCACCGGCAGCGGCAAGACGGTTTCCCTCTACACCTGCCTGAACCTGCTCAACAAACCCGGCGTGAATATTTCGACGGCCGAAGATCCGGCGGAAATCAACCTGCCCGGCATCAACCAGGTCAATGTCAATGACAAGGCCGGCCTTACTTTCGCGGCCGCGCTCAAGTCCTTCCTGCGCCAGGATCCGGACGTGATCATGGTGGGCGAAATTCGCGACCTGGAAACCGCCGAGATCGCCATCAAGGCCGCGCAGACCGGCCACCTGGTGCTGTCCACGCTGCATACCAACGACGCGCCGACCACGCTGGACCGCATGCGCAACATGGGCATCGCGGCTTTCAACATCGCCTCGTCGGTCATCCTGATCACGGCGCAGCGTCTGGCGCGCCGTCTTTGTACCTGCAAGCGGCCGGTCGACATACCGGTCGAAGCGCTGCTCGAGGCCGGTTTCCAGGAAGAAGAACTCGACGGTTCCTGGCAACCCATGGGGCCGGTAGGCTGCGAGCGCTGCAAAGGTTCCGGTTACAAGGGCCGCGTCGGCATCTATCAAGTGATGCCCATTTCGGACGAAATCGCACGTATCATCATGACCAACGGCAATTCGATAGAGATCGCGCGTCAGGCGTCGCTCGAAGCGGTGAAAGACCTGCGCAAGTCAGGCTTGCTGAAAGTCAAGCAGGGTGTGACGTCCCTGGCCGAAATCGTGGCCACCACGAACGAGTGAGCGCAGGGCGCGACTGAGGAAAGCGTATGGCTACCGCCGCAAAAG
>JAEUNN010000806.1 GCA_016791085.1 Rhodocyclaceae bacterium
GCAGGCGTTGCGCCGGTGGTGCGCTTCAAGAACCCCGCGTTCGGACTGGTGGCCTGGGACGACCTCGTAAAAGGCCGCATCGCCATCGACAATGCCGAACTTGACGACCTGGTGATCGCGCGCAACGACGGCACCCCCACCTACAATTTCTGCGTTTGCGTGGACGACTGGGACATGGGCATCACGCACGTGATCCGCGGCGATGACCACGTTAACAACACGCCGCGCCAGATCAACATATTGCGTGCGCTGGGCGCCGAAATTCCGCGCTATGCGCACCTGTCGATGATACTTGGCGACGATGGGCAAAAGCTTTCCAAGCGCCACGGCGCGGTCAGCGTCACGCAATACGACGAAGACGGCTATTTGCCCGAAGCGGTCGTGAATTATCTGGCCCGGCTGGGCTGGAGCCATGGCGACGACGAAATATTTTCGCGCCGGCAGTTTGTGGAGTGGTTCGATCTGGACCACATCACGCCTTCCGCCGCACAGTTCAATACCGACAAGCTGCGCTGGCTCAATGCGCACTACATCAAGCACAGCGCGGATGCGGCGCTGGCCTCGAGCGTGTCGGCGCGGCTCGCGCGGCGCGGGGTGGACCCGGAAAGCGGTCCGGCGCTGGACGCTTTGTGCGGGCTCTACAAGGACCGCGTGGCGACGCTCAACGAACTGACCGACGCGGTCGAGGCGTTTTTCGTGGACGTGGATATCGCGCCGGCTTTGCGCGACGAACACCTGGGCGAGGCGGCGCGCGCGGCGCTGGGCGTATTGCGCGCAAAACTCGCTGCCGGCACCTGGGACAAGGCCACGCTGTCGGCGGCCATCAAAGCCACCTGCAAGGAAACCGGGCTGAAAATGCCCCAGGTCGCCATTCCTTTGCGCGTGGCACTGCTGGGGCAGCCGCAAAGTCCGTCCATAGACGCGGTGCTGGAGGCCATGGGCGCGAGCCGCGTCATGGCGCGCCTGGACCGGGTGCTCTGAAGCGGCCGCGGCGGGCCGGCAAAGCTATGGGCTGAGGCACCCGGGGCGTAGGCTCGGACCGGCTGCCGGCCGCCTGTGCATCGGGACCGCGGACCACCGGCCCCGGCGGGTCGAACCGTAGAGCATTGCGCCGCGCCGGGTTTCCCGGCGCCATTCAGACGCAGACGAACTCTATGGCCTCGCCTTCCAGCGTGCGCGGCTGTCCGGCCGTGAGCCAGCCGTGCCCGCGCAGTATGACTTCCTCGTAGCGCAGCAAAAACTCGCTTTCACCCTCTATGGTGACGTAGGTGCCGTTGCTGGAACGGTCCACGAGCACGAACTTGTCGGCGCGCCTTTCGATGTCGGCATGCCGCCGCGACGCGCGCGGGCTGTTGATGACCAGATCGCAGGCCGGGTCGCGGCCTATCGAAATGCGCCGCGTGTCGATGCCGAAAGCCAGCGTGCGGCCGTTGTGGTACAGGTGCAGCTGGCGCTGGCCGGGAATTTCCGCGAGCGTGTTGTCGCCGACCGCGGTGACTTCTTCCTGCGCCTCGCAAAGCAGTTCGACCACCTCGATGGGACGCTGCATGCCTTTGAGCGTGACCGAATGGCCCGCGCGCAGCAGCGGTTGCCAGGCTTCGCTGAGGTGGATGGCGGTACCGCGCGAAGTGAGCGCCTTGCCCGGGGCGGACAGTTCGGACAGACGCGCCGCGATATTCACGGTATCGCCGAACACGTCGTTTTCGCTCTCGACCACCGGCCCGTACTGGAATCCCACATGTATGCCCAGACCCAGCGACTGCGGCAGATTTTGCATGCGCAGGGCATGGTGGATGGCAATCGCCGCGTCGGCCGCCGCATCCGCGCTCTGGAACACGACCATGATGCCGTCGCCGGTGGATTTCACGACACGGCCGCCGGAATCGATGGACGAGTTGCTCATCACGTCGATGCAGCGCTTGATGAGCGCGAACGCCACCTCGTCGCCCTGACTTTCGTAGAGCGATGTGCTGTTGGTGATGTCCGCGAACAGCACGGTACATTCGGACGAGACTGC
>JAEUNN010000051.1 GCA_016791085.1 Rhodocyclaceae bacterium
CCGGGCGACATAGGCGCAATTGCCTGCCAGCTTGCCGACCGGCTGGTGCGCAGGCTGGACAAGCCCGCACCGCCGGAAGCCCTGGTGGCGGCGCTGTTGCCCCACTTGCAGGCCTACGACTGGCCCGGCAATGTGCGCGAATTGCAGAGCGTGCTCGAACGCGCCCTGCTTCTAAGCCCGCTTCCGTCGGATGAAGTGCTCGATGCACACATGCTGGCCGCCATCCTGCCGGAACTCGCCAACAAGGCACAAGCGGGGCATCCGCCGGGCAGTTTGCGCAATCTCGGCAAGGCGGCCGAAATTGCGCACGCGCGGCGCGTGTTCGACGAATGCAACGGCGATCTCGACGCAGCCGCGAAGCGGCTGGGCGTGAGCCGGTCCACGGTGTGGCGGCGCCTGCAATCGACCGGCTGACTGGCGCGCCGCCGGGTGCACAGCCGGGGCCGGCTTGCTCCGACGAAACAACGGCGCACGCCCATGGTTGTTTGTGCTGCGGCGCGCACCGCTGGTAACGGGCGCAAAAATGAAAAGAGGGTTGGATGACTCCAACCCTCTTGGATACTGGCGCGCCCGGCAGGATTCGAACCCACGACCCCCTGGTTCGTAGCCAGGTACTCTATCCAACTGAGCTACGGGCGCGTTGCAAGAAAAGAATTATAGCAGACTTCAGCCCCGGTTCAAGCCGGCAACCACGCGGGGCCACACCAACCCCACCGCGGCAACACAAAAAAAATCGGCAGCCCATTGGCGCAAAACGCACGCCAGCTGCCGATGCGGGTGTACTTTGGCGGAGAAGGAGGGATTCGAACCCTCGATACAGGTTTTAGCCCGTATGCTCCCTTAGCAGGGGAGTGCCTTCGACCTCTCGGCCACCTCTCCACACCAGCAAGGGCCGGAATTCTAGCCCAAGCCGGATTGACGGTCAAACCCCGACGCGCATCGCGTCAGGCACGAATTTCATCCAGCTCAAATGCCTTGTGCAAAACGCGTACGGCCAGTTCCAGATATTTCTCGTCGAGCACGACGGAAATTTTGATTTCGGACGTCGAAATCATCTGGATGTTGATGCCCTCTTCAGCCAGCGTACGGAACATGCGGCTTGCGATCCCCACGTGCGAGCGCATGCCCACGCCTACCACCGACACCTTGCAGATGCGGTTGTCGCCAACCACTTCGCGCGCACCGATATGCGGCTTGATCTGGTCGTTGAGTATTTTGAGCGCGCGCTGGTATTCGCTGCGCGGC
This sequence comes from Rhodocyclaceae bacterium, assembly GCA_016791085.1. Taxonomy (GTDB): domain Bacteria; phylum Pseudomonadota; class Gammaproteobacteria; order Burkholderiales; family Rhodocyclaceae; genus JAEUNM01. The sequence continues at coordinate 1,246 of JAEUNN010000051.1, forward strand.
ACCGTGAAGCTGAAATCCGTGGTGCTGTCGTGGCCGACGTTCTGCACGATCATGTCGACATCGATATTGGCCTCGGCGATCGGCCCCAGAATCTGGTAGGCAATGCCCGGACGGTCCGGCACGCCCAGCACGGTAAGCTTGGCTTCGTCGCGATTAAACGCGATTCCCGAAATGATCGGCTGTTCCATCTTGATGTCATCCTCGAAAGTGATCAGCGTGCCCGGGCCTTCC
>JAEUNN010000073.1 GCA_016791085.1 Rhodocyclaceae bacterium
CGGCGCCTACAGCGTGGCCGACGCCTACGCCTACGCCATACTTAACTGGGTGAATTTCCTGGCCATACCGATTTCGGACTATCCGCAGCTGAAGGCCTACCTGGCGCGCATGGCGCACCGCCCCGCGGTGGAGGCGGCGCTGGGCGCAGAAGGTTTGCTGGTGTAAGAGACGCGAGCGGAATCAGGGCTTGCCGTGGCCGTGCCCGTGGCCGCGACTTGCACCGCCGCCGTGCGCGCCGGCGCTGGCGCCGGCCGCGGTAATCGCGCCGCCACCGCCACCGCTGCGGCCATAGGCATAGGCATTACCGCCCCCGTTTCCGCCACCGCCGGCAGCCGTGGTGATGCCCGAGGCGCCCCGGCCACCGGAACCGCCCGCGGTGGTGACAGCGCCGCCACCGCGGCCGGCCGAAGCGTGGCCGGCGGAACCGTGGCCGGTCGTGACTCCACTGGCGGAACGCGCCTCCGACCCGTGGCCGGTGGTGTGGCCCGCCTCACCCCGCGCAGCCGCTCCGTGGCCGGTGCTCACAACGCCGTTGCCGCGCGCCGACACGGCATGCCCTCCATGCCCGCCACTGCCGGCCTGCGCCGGCACCGCGGCCGCGCTGTTGCCGCTCATGACACTACCCAGTTTCACACCCATGGAATTGGCGATCTGGCCCCAGCCCATGCCGGAGGCGCGCATTTGCAGCACGCCTTCGCTGCCCATCAGCGCGCCTTGCAATTGCTGCGGCGAGGGCTGGGTGATGCCCTGGACCGACAGTTGATGTTGCGCCAGCGCCAGTGCGATGCGGATATTGCCGTAACCCATGGGCCGCGTCGGCGGCACGAATACCACGGGTTCGGGCGGCGGGCTGCCGGGCAGCGCGGGGCTCATGAGCGTGATGGCCGTCCCGGTGCGCAGGCCCTGCACCAGGGACGCGGCATTGTCGGGCGAGCCGGCGAACTCGCCATAGCTGGCAACCAGTTTGTTCTGCGGCACGCTGGCGGTGGCCGGGGCGGGCGTGCCACCGGCAGTGGTTTCAGCCCGGGCGGGCGCGCCGGCAAGCGCCAAGCACAGCAATGAAGCGGCCGGCAGGGAAAGCAGGGTCAGACGATACATGGCGACACCTTTCTTCATCCGCTACGCCCAAAGGAGCGTTCGGTCTGGTTGATGATTTCCACTGCCGTGGCGGAATCCATCACAAAACCACCATCCCTGCGTACGACCGCGCGCATGCGCGTGGTTGCGGGGGTGAGCGCTTCAAGTTCGACTTCTATGCTGCGGTCGCCAGCCCGCGCATTGATGCGCTCGCCCAAATCGATTTTTTCCGTGTTGCCGGGCTTGATGCCCATGCGCCTGAGCGCGACATGCACGGCGCCGCGCACACGCGGCAGGGGCTCCGTGAAGGTCCGGTAGGTCAGGCCGCCCATCTGGTGCGCGGCGGCCACGCCGCCGCCCACGCCGGCCGCCGTCAGAGCCGCCGCGGCGCAACCGGCCAGCAACAAGGCGCTGGCAAGCATGAGCAGGGGCGTGGCGGGCACAACGGGTCGGGACACGGCAGGCGCCGAAAATTCATTGACAGTTCGCATGTTAATCCTTGCCTGACCGCCTCGCACGCGGCAAGCATCACAAGACCACCTGCATGGCCGCGGCACACCGCCCGGGGCCGGAACGATGCGCGCTGCCCGCGCCCGGAGCGGTCCGGGCCGCAGGCAGCCGCGCCGCGAACGCGCCGCGGAAAACCTCCCCGCTACAGCAAGGGCGCCAGCCAACGCTCGGCTTCGCGTAGCGGCATGCGCGTGCGCGCGGCCCAGTCCTCGAGCTGGTCGCGGCCTATCTTGCTGATGGCGAAATAGCGCGCGTCCGGATGCGCGAGGTAAAAACCCGATACCGAAGCGGCCGGATACATGGCATAGCTTTCGGTCAGTTTCACGCCTATGGCGCGCTCCGCATCGAGCAGCGCGAACAGGCCGGCTTTGGCCGTGTGGTCCGGGCAGGCCGGGTAACCCGGCGCGGGGCGTATGCCACGGTATTTTTCGGCGACCAGGTCGGCGTTGCCGAGCTGTTCGGACGCGGCATAAGCCCAGAACTCGCGCCGCACACGCTCATGCAGATGTTCGGCGAACGCTTCGGCCAGGCGGTCGGCCAGGGCCTTCAGCATGATGGCGCTGTAGTCGTCGTGTCCGGCTTCGAATTCGGCCAGCTTTTTCTCGATCCCCAGGCCCGCCGTGACCACGAATGCGCCGGCCCAGTCGGCCACGCCGGAGGCGCGCGGCGCGACGAAATCGGCCAGGCAATAGTGCGGCTTGCCGTCCGGGCGTTCGTGCTGCTGGCGCAGACCGTGCCATACCATGCGCGTGTCAGTGCGGTTTTCGCTGCTGTAGAAAGCGATGTCGTCGCCAAGGGCGTTGGCCGGGAATAGTCCGAACACGCCGCGCGCGGTCAGCCACTTTTCGGCGATCACGCGCTCCAGCATTTGCTGCGCGTCGGCCAGCACGCGGCGCGCCTCGGCGCCTATTACGGCATCGTCCAACAGCGCCGGATAACTGCCCGACAAGTCCCAGGTCTGGAAAAACGGTCCCCAGTCTATATAGCGCGCCAGCGTGGCGAGGTCGTAGTCGTCGAACACGGTAATGCCGGTCTGGCGCGGCGCGTCCGGGCGCAGTTCGGTGCCCCAGGCGCAGCAATAGCCGTTGTCGCGCACGGCGGCCAGCGGCAGCAATTTGACGCCGCGTTTATTGGCGTGCTGGGCGCGTATGCGCGCATAGTCCTCGGCAAGCGATTGCGCATAGTTGGCGCCCTGCGCGGCCGACAGCAAATTGCTCACCACGCCCACCGCGCGCGAAGCGTCCGGCACATACACCACGGGGCGCTCATAGTTGGGGGCGATTTTTATCGCCGTATGCGCGCGCGAGGTGGTGGCACCGCCTATCAACAAGGGCAGGTCGAGGCCCAGGCGCTGCATTTCCGACGCCACGTGCGCCATTTCTTCCAGCGAGGGCGTAATCAGGCCGGACAGGCCGATGACGTGCGCGCCCCATTCCGCGGCGCGGGCAAGGATCTTTTCGCACGGCACCATGACGCCCAGGTCGAGCACCTCGTAGCCGTTGCAGCCCAGCACCACGCCGACTATGTTCTTGCCGATGTCATGGACGTCGCCCTTGACCGTGGCCATGACGATTTTGCCCTTGGCGGCGGTGCCGGATTTTTCGGCTTCGATATAAGGTTGCAGATGGGCAACCGCCTGTTTCATGACGCGCGCCGACTTCACGACCTGCGGCAGGAACATTTTTCCGGCGCCGAACAGGTCGCCGACTTCGTTCATGCCGGCCATGAGCGGACCTTCGATCACCGCGAGCGGGCCGCGCCCCTCGGCCAGCGCGGCCTGGCGCGCAGCTTCGGTATCTTCCACGATGAATTGGGTAATGCCCTTCACGAGCGCGTAGGCGAGGCGCTTGTCCACGGGCAGTTCGCGCCACGCCAGATCGGCCGCGGCCTGCTGACCGGCCTGGCCTTTGACGGTTTGCGCATATTCGACCAGCATTTCGCCGGCGCCGGCGTGGCGGTTGAGCACCACGTCCTCGACCTTGTCGCGCAGCGCCGCCGGGATGTTTTCGTACACGCCCAGCTGGCCGGCGTTAACGATGCCCATGGTCATGCCGGCACGTATGGCGTGGAACAGGAATACCGTGTGTATGGCTTCGCGCACCGCGTCGTTGCCGCGGAAACTGAAGGACACGTTGGACACCCCGCCGCTGATTTTGGCGTGCGGCAGGTGCTGTTTGATCCAGGCCGTGGCGTTGATGAAATCGACCGCATAGTTGTCGTGCTCGGCGATGCCGGTGGCGATGGCAAATATGTTGGGGTCGAAAATGATGTCCTGCGGGTCGAATCCGGCCTTTTCGGTCAGCAGCCGGTAACTGCGCGCGCAAATTTCGGTCTTGCGCGCAAAACTGTCGGCCTGGCCCTGTTCGTCGAACGCCATCACGATCACGGCGGCGCCGTAGCGGCGCGCCAGTTCGGCCTGGTGCAGGAAATTCTGTTCGCCTTCCTTGAGCGAAATCGAATTGACCACGCCCTTGCCCTGTATGCATTTGAGCCCGGCTTCGATGACTTCCCATTTCGACGAGTCGATCATGATGGGCACGCGCGCGATGTCGGGCTCGGAGCCGATCAGGTTCAGGAAGCGCGTCATGGCCGCCTTGCCGTCCAGCATGGCTTCGTCCATGTTCACGTCTATGATCTGGGCGCCGTTCTCGACCTGGCTTTTGGCCACCGCGACGGCGTCTTCATAGCGGTTTTCCAGCACCATGCGCGCGAATACGCGCGAGCCGGTCACGTTGGTGCGTTCGCCCACGTTCACGAACAGGCTGTCGGCGCCGACGTTGCAGGGCTCGAGGCCGGACAGGCGCAAACTGGGCGCGATGTCGGGCCGGCGCCGCGGCCGCGCGTCGGCCAGGCGTTCGGCGATGGCGCGGATATGGTCGGGGGTGGTGCCACAGCAGCCGCCGGCGATATTCAGGAAGTCGTGGTCGGCCCAGTCGCGCAGCAAGCCGGACATGTTTTCCGGCGTGTCGTCATATTCGCCAAAGGCATTCGGCAACCCGGCGTTGGGGTGGGCCGATACCATGCTGCCGGACACGCGCGCCAGTTCTTCCACATAGGGACGCAATTCGCGCGCACCCAGCGCGCAATTCAAGCCGAAGGACAGCGGGCGCGCGTGGGCGAGCGAATTCCAGAACGCTTCCGGCGTCTGTCCCGACAGGGTGCGGCCGGCGGCGTCGGTAATGGTGCCGGAAATCATGATGGGCCAGCGCCGGCCCATGGCGTCGAACAGGCGTTCTATGGCAAACAGCGCGGCTTTGGCGTTCAGCGTGTCGAATATGGTTTCGACCATGAGTATGTCGGCACCGCCTTCGACCAGGCCGCGCCCGGCTTCGAAATAGTCTTCGACGAGCTGGTCGAAATGAATGTTGCGATAGCCCGGATCATTCACGTCCGGCGATATCGAACAGGTGCGCGAGGTCGGCCCCAGCACGCCGGCCACGAAGCGCGGTTTGTCCGGCGTGCGCGCGCTCCAGGTGTCGCACAGTTGGCGCGCCAGCGCAGCGCCGGCCTGGTTAAGTTCGTAGGCGATGTGCGACAGCCCGTATTCGGCCTGCGACACGCGCGTGGAATTGAAGGTGCAGGTTTCTATGATGTCGGCGCCGGCCGCCAGATAGGCATCGTGTATGCCGCCTATCACCTGCGGCGCGCTCAACACCAGCAGATCGTTATTGCCCTTGACGTCCTTGTCGTGGCCGGCAAAGCGCGCACCGCGATAATCGGCTTCGGTAAGCTTGTGTTTCTGCACCATGGTACCCATGGCGCCATCTAGGATCAGGATGCGGCGGGCGGCGAGGTCGCGTAATTCCTGTTCGCGGTCGGGTTGCATGCTGGCGCGGCTCCAAAAAGCAAACGGCCCGTTGGCTTGGCATAAAGCGAACGGGCCGTGACGCAAAGGCTCGCTTTAGCTGGATTTGTAGCGCGCCCGCAAGCTGTAGCTTCAAATCGGCGCGTATGGTCGGCGCAAAATACTGTGCCGGGGCGGGAAAGTCAAGGTAGGGACGGAGGTCGCCGGCGCTCCGCGCCGTGCGCGGGCAGGTGCCGCAACCGGGGCGGCGCGCCTGCGATCCGGGCGCGCCGCGTCAGGCCGGCTGCGCGGCGGCGCCACCGGCGGCGCCCTTGGGCGGGCGCTGCGCGCGGCGCCGTATCAGTTGGCCGGCGCTTCGCCGCGACGGCTCAATTGGGCGCGCGCCATGGCATCGCCCTTGGCGGCCGCGAGGCGCAGCCAGCGCAAGCCTTCCACCTCGTCGCGCGGCACGCCGCGGCCTTCCAGATACATCATGCCGAGGTTGGCCTGAGCGGGCGCGAAATCCTGTTCGGCGGCCTTCTGGTACCAGCGCACGCCTTCCTGTTCGTCGCGCGTGACGCCGCGGCCATTCGCATACATGTAGCCGAGGTTGTTCTGCGTCGGGGCGTTGCCCTGATCGGCGGCCTTGTGGTACCAGTACAGCGCGTCCTGCATGCTGGCCGTGACACCGCGGCCCTGTTCGTACATTTTGCCCAGATTGTTCTGCGCCATTACATTGCCGCTATCGGCGGCAAGTTTGTACCAGCGCACGGCTTCGATTTCGCTTTTCGGCACGCCCTGCCCTTCGGCGTAGAAGAAGCCCAGCATGGCCTGCGCCGCGGGGTGCCCCTGTCGCGCTGCGTTTTCGAACAGCGTGCGTGCGGCATACACGTCGGCCGTCTGCAAGGCCTGCGCGTACAGCGCATCCGGCGTCGCCGGCTCGACCGCGGCGGGCGCGGCGGCCTGGCGCGGCGGATGTGCCAGCGCCGGTGCCGGTGCGGCGGGATTGCCCAGGCGCTGGTCCACCAGAAAGGCGATCCAGGCCAGCACGCCCAGCGCGGCGATGGTGTATAGGCCGGCGCGCGACTTGCGCGGCTGGTGGGCCGCGAACGGATAGATGGTGGCACCCGTGGCGGCGCCGCCGGTACTGCCGGCGCGCGGTTCGGCGCCACCCGCGTCGCCCGCCGCGGCGGTCTCCGCAGCGCCGAAATCCAGCGAGTCGCCGCTGGGCGCCGCAATCGGGGCGGGACTTTCCGCCGCTTCGCGTGCGCTTTCGTCGGGCGCCGCGCGGCGCGGTGGCGCGCTGCGCGACGGATGTCCGCACACGACGTCGAGCTGCACGGCCAGCGCGTCGAACGCCGCCGAAGCGCCGGCAAAATCCCAGCGCTGCAAATCCACCGTGGGCAGGTCGCGGAAATCGAAAGGCGCGCCGGACGAATCCAGCGTGACGTTGATCAGGCGGTCCTGTTTGCGCGCGGCCAGGGCTTCCGCGCGCACCGCGGCGTGCGCCGAGCCGTTGTAGGACCACAGCGCGATCACGCAGTCCGCGTCGGCGGCGCGCGGTTGCGCAGTACTGAGCCAGCCGTTGCTGGCCTGGGCGTCACGGTCGGCCCACACGCGATAACCGCGCTCGGACAGGGCGCGCGCCAGAAGTCGCGCACGGCGGACGTCCGCGGGCGCATGAGTAAGTAAAACCGAATACATGGGTGGAATAATCCTCGCTGTCAGGCGCCGCCAGGCACGGCCAGCGGCGCCGCGCCCGGCGGCCACTCGTGGCCGCGGCGATCTGCAATGCCCATACCGGGCATCAACATCCGCACTTCTTGCTTATCGGTCGCGATGACAGAAGATTGAGGACTTCTTCCACACTTAGCCCGCGATTGAGCATCGCGGCGGCGTCGAAATAATACGCAAGATCGGCGCCGGGCTCGAGCAGCACGGCACCGCTTTCGACATCGACCAGAAAATGCTCGAAATAGCCGTGCCGCTCCCGGCTTTGCACCTGGTAGCGGCCGGCCATGCGTGTGCGCCTTAGCCGCGCAGCCGCAGCAAG
>JAEUNN010000171.1 GCA_016791085.1 Rhodocyclaceae bacterium
AGGCCGCTAAACGCAAGGCTCGGGGATACACGCGATTCACGACCATGCGCACTGTCCTGTTTCTAATCGCCGGCAAGCTTGACCTTCCCAATTTCGGGCGGCAAACCGCGTAACCCACTTGAATTTCAAAAGAGCCAAAAAGTGTGGCCCCTACGCCCATCTGTTTGGTAGTGCGGCAACCCTGATTCGCCGTTTTGTAGGTCGTGTCCTTTATGCCGAACCACCTCTTTTCCATCGTTAGACGCAGTTTCGATCTGTTTTGCCAATTGTCGTGTATTGGCTTGGACGTTTTCTTCTGCCTTCCGCGCGGCGACAGCGTCTGCTTTGTTAAAAATCGCCCGGACCAGTCGCCTTCCGCCATTTTCCAGTAGCTTCACGGTCCATGCAATCGGATCCCTGCCGTCCGGATCAATAAATTTGTACGAATTGTTATTCGCATAAGTATAGCGGTTGAGGCTGTGGATGTTCTCCGCCACCGGCCCCACCGGGTCGATCCCGGTGAACCTTCCGACCACCGGGTCGTAGTACCTGGCCCCGAAATACGACAGGCCGGTGTTCGTGTCGTAGGGCTTGCCGGCGTAGCCGATCTTGTTGGTCGCTTCGGCGGGCGGGTTGTCCAGGCGCTCGCCGTAGGGGCGGTATTTTTCTTTCCACACCACGCTGCCCGACGCGTCGGTGGCCATGAGCGGGGAGCCCAGCACGTCGTTGTGGAAGAAGGTGACGGTTTCGCCGGCCAGCGCCGGGCGCACCAGGAGCAGCGCGGCGAGCCACAGCAGCACGCGCGCAAGCTTCGCGAGAGCAATTTTCATTTTTGTTCCTGGGAGGGCGTTGCGGCTCATGCTCGGCTCCGCACCAGCAATGCTGGTTGGACGCGCGGGTGGCGTAGGCTGGTGTCCGTGCGGGCGAGGCGGGCCGGGCCTGGCGGTTCGCGGCGCCACACTGACTTTCTCGCGGGCACCGGCGAAGCCCCGCCGGGCGCACTTTCGGCGTCGATCAATCTGTACGCACCGATGTCGACAGCGTCCGCCCTATTCCCGGCGCCGGACGGGCCGAGCGAGCCAACCACGCCAGCGTGGGCGCCGCCGCGACGCTGAGCGCCAGGCTGCCGCTGCTCGGATTGTTGCCGGCGTTGCCGGTGTAATTGGCGCTTAAGGTGCGCGTGCCGGCGGTGGCGAAGGTGGTGGCCAGCACGGCACGGCCGCCGGCCAGCGCTACCGTACCCAGGGTGCTGCTGCCGTCACGGAAGCTCACGCT
>JAEUNN010000173.1 GCA_016791085.1 Rhodocyclaceae bacterium
CCGCCGGCCTGCGCCACGCGCCGGGAAAATTCACCTTCCTTGAGTTTCGCCGTGCCTTTGAACATCATGTGTTCGAGCGCGTGCGCGACGCCCGAAGTGCCGTCGGTTTCGTCGATCGCCCCACAGCGGTACCACACGAAATGCACCACCGTGGGGGCGCGGTGATCTTCCTGCACGATCACGCGCAGGCCATTGGCGAGCCGGGTTTCATAGGCGTCGATGGCGGCCGCGCCGCGCGCCGCACCGAGCGCGCACAACAGGGCGAATACCCGCAGCAGGGCGGGCAACAGGAGCGCGCGGCGCGCCGCGAAGTGTCGTTTCATATCGGTCTGCTAGAATTTGAGGTTGGTCTGGCCGGCCCCGGCGCAGCCTGGCGCGCGGCGGAGTTGCGGGGCAAAGATTCAAGATACGCGCACGGATTTCATGCCAGGCGGGTGGCGGGGCAGGTGCCAGGATGCGTGTTCCCGACTTGCTGCCGGTGGGTGGACGGGGACTGCCGGGCCTGCTTGCTGCACGTTTGCGGTTGCGGCCTATGCACGGGTAACGCCTCCTGTTTGGTTCCGGCTTGGCCGGGTTAGGACTTTCCCTATGTTCAAGTTGTTCAAGAAAGGTTCCGGCGGCACCCAGCCGCCGGACGAAAAATCGCCCGCGGCGGACGGCACGGCAGCCACGGATGCCACCGCATCGGCCAAACCCAGCTGGTCCGAACGCCTTAAAGCCGGCATCGCCCGCGATACTGCCGGCGATGCGGCCGGCGCCGCGGTGCCGCAAGCCGATGCCGCAATGCCGCAGGCGGACGCGCCGCCCGAATCTATCCCGAGCGCGGCGCCGGATCAAGCCCCCGCCGCCGCCGCGGCGCAGAAACCGTCCTGGAGCGAACGTCTGACAGGCGCGGCAGCGCGCGAAGAAGCGCCCGCGCGGGCCCCGAGCTGGACCGAGCGACTCAAGGCCGGTCTGTCCAAAACGCGTGCCAAACTGGGCGGGCAGCTGAACGCCCTGTTCCGTCGCACCAAGGTCGATGAAGATTTGCTCGAAGAGCTGGAATCCACGCTCATCATGGCCGACGTGGGCATGGACGCGACCGCCCACGTGATGGCCGAACTGCGCGGCCGCATACGCCGCGAGCGCATCGAACAGCCGGCGCTGCTGCAACGGGCGCTGCAGGAATGCCTGCTCGACGTGATACGGCCGCTGCAGGCGCCGCTCGACCTGTCCGCCCACAAACCTTTCGTGATCATGATCGCCGGGGTGAATGGCGCCGGCAAAACCACGTCCATAGGCAAGCTCGCCAAGTGGTGCCAGGGCCAGGGCAAAAGCGTGCTGCTGGCGGCCGGCGACACCTTCCGTGCCGCCGCGCGCGAACAGCTGGAAACCTGGGGCGCCCGCAACAATGTGGCGGTGGTGGCGCAGGAAGGCGGCGATCCGGCGGCGGTCATTTTCGACGCCGTGCAGGCGGCCCGCGCGCGCGGCATAGACGTGGTGCTGGCGGATACCGCCGGACGTCTGCCCACGCAGCTGCACCTCATGGAAGAAATCGCCAAGGTGCGCCGGGTGATACAGAAAGCCGATCCTAGCGGTCCGCACGAAGTGTTGCTGGTGCTGGACGCCAATATCGGGCAGAACGCCATCGCCCAGGTCAAGGCTTTCGACTCCGCGATAGGCGTGACCGGCCTCATCGTGACCAAGCTGGACGGCACCGCCAAAGGCGGCGTGGTCGCCGCGATCGCGCGCCAGCGGCCGGCACGCGGTCCGCTGGCACTGCGCTTCATAGGCGTGGGCGAAGGTATAGACGACCTGCAGCCATTTTCCGCCGATGCTTTCGTGGAAGCGCTGTTCGAGCCGCCGCCGGGCGCCGGCAAAGTGAACTGAGCGCTGCGCGCATGATCGACGCCGGCCGCATCGATAGCGCGTGCGCGCGCGCCTGCGACAGCCTGTCTGCATGATTGCGTTCGAGCGGGTATCCAAGCGCTATGCCTCGGGCCGCGCCGCGGTCGAGGACATAAGCTTTCGCGTGGCGGCCGGGGAATTCGTGCTGCTGTCGGGGCACTCGGGCGCCGGTAAAAGCACGCTGCTCAACCTGCTGGCCGTAATCGAGCGTCCGTCGCTGGGCGCCATACGCGTCAATGGCGAGGACATCACGCAACTCGCGCGCCGCGCCCTGCCGTATTACCGGCGCACGCTGGGATTGATCCTGCAAGACCAGAAATTGCTGTTCGACCGCAGCGTGTTCGACAACGTGGTGCTGCCGCTCGCGATCGCCGGCCACGCGCGCGCCGACGCCGGGCGCCGCGCGCGCGCCGCGCTGGAGCGGGTCGGTCTGGCCGCGCGTGCGGAGGATTTTCCGGTCACGCTGTCGGGCGGCGAACAGCAGCGCGTGGCGATCGCCCGTGCCATCGTCGCCAAGCCGCTGTTGCTGCTGGCCGACGAGCCCACCGCTGCGCTGGACCCGGCTTACGCGCGCGAAATTGCCGACCTGCTGGTGTCGTTCAACCGCGCCGGGGTTACGGTGATGGTGACCAGTCACGACACGCCCCTGTTCGGCGCCCACGCCACGCGCCGGCTGGTGCTGGATCATGGACGCCTGATTGCATGAACCCACATT
>JAEUNN010000232.1 GCA_016791085.1 Rhodocyclaceae bacterium
GTTCCTCCACCCGTCAATAAGGAAAACAGCTCATGCATGGAAAATTGGTATTGCAGGCTGCGCTGATCGCCGCGGCCGGATGGTCTGCCGGCGCGAGTGCGGAAGATTTGAAAGCGCCGCCGGTCAACGCGCCCAACCTGAAGCCGGCCTTCCTGGGCGCGGTCGCGAGCCAGCACTACGACGGCACGAGCAATGATCTGCTGACCGCCGGTCTGGGCTGGAAAGGACTGCAGGATCCTTTCCCATTGCCGCTTACGGCCACGCCCACTGCGGAAGAACTGCGCAAGCGCGCCATCCACACCAATTACCGGGCGGTACTCGACATCACCACGGCGGGCGGTTACGGCAGCCTGTACGGCCCCAACGTCGCGCTGGACGGTAGCGTCGATCCGTCCCCGGCGGCCGGGAAAATTGCCGGCACGGAATACCTCGCCTATGCCGACGACGGCAGCGGGAAAAAGAATGTGACGCTGCTCGTGCAACTGCCCGACAGTTTCGATCCGGCGCATGCCTGCATCGTGACGGCCACCTCCTCAGGATCGCGCGGCGTGTATGGCGCGATAGGCGCGTCCGGCGAGTGGGGGTTGAAACGCGGCTGTGCCGTGGCCTACACCGACAAAGGCAGCGGCAACGGATTGCACGACCTCATGAGCAACCAGGTCGGCCTGATCGACGGTACCCGCACCGGTGCCGCCGCGGCCGGCAGCGCCTCGCACTTCACGGCGGCATTGAGCGACCAGCAAAGGGCCGATTTCAACGCCGGCAATCCGAATCGCGTCGCCTTCAAGCATGCCCACTCGCAACAAAACCCCGAGCGCGACTGGGGCCGCAATACCTTGCAGGCCGTATTGTTCGCGTTCTACACGCTGAATGAAAAATACGGCACGCCTGCCGCGCATGGCCAGAAGCGCGTGGTGCTGGACCGGCGCAACACGCTGGTGATCGCCTCGGGCATATCCAACGGCGCCGGCGCCGCGCTGGCGGCGGCGGAAATGGACGAGCATCAACTCATAGATGGCGTCGCCGTGACCGAACCGCAAATTCAGGTGCGCGACACGCGCG
>JAEUNN010000272.1 GCA_016791085.1 Rhodocyclaceae bacterium
GAAAGGATAGGCGTCGTTCCAATGCCCGCCGGGCTTGTGCCGCTTATCGACCATGATGATGCGGGCATCGGATTCGCCAAGTAGCGTATCCACGAAAGCCATGGCCGTGGCCCCGGCTCCCACGACAAGATAGTCGGTTTCCATGGTGTCGGTGTGCAAGCTGAACCTCGATCGTTTCGGCCAGGCAGGGCCTCGCATTGGTCGCCAGTCTGATGCCCGGATGCAAGCACCAAACAAACTGTTAAACGCCAGTATAGGCATGGCGATGAAATCGCGCGCCGACACTTGGGTGCGGTGCCAGGAAATGCACGCGCCTACGATCCGGCGTCAATGCACGCACGCACGCTCGCCTGGCCGGACCAATGACATGCTCATTACGCGCCGCGCGGATGTCGGCGGGAGTAGGGGCGCCGCGGCTAGCGGCAGGGATGCCGGCGCAAGCGCGGCCGAATTCGGGGCGGCCCTGCGGCGCGCGGCTGCAACGCGCAGCGGAAAATTGCCGCGGCGCGACGCCGGTGCGCCGCGCCGGCGCGGCTTGGCGCGTCAGACGGTGAAGCGCCCGACCTGGTCGTTCAGTTCGCCGGCCAGGCCTTCCAGGCGATTTGCCAGCGTATTGGTTTCGTCCACGGTGGCGCGGTTGTCCTGTGCCATGCGGGCGATGCGTTCGACATGGCGGGCAATGTCGTGCGTGGTGGCGGTCTGTTCGCGCACCGATTCGGAAATGCCGACTATGCCGCGTGCCGCGGATTGCGCCAGGTTGCCGGCCGTGGCCATGCCCGAAGCCACTTCGCGCAGGTCGGCCAGGCCGCCGTCCAGCGATGCGCGGCCCTTGCTGATGGCTGCATCGACCTGACCGGAACGTTCCGTGAGCGTGCTCGTGACGCGGTCTATTTCGCCGGCCGCGGTGGTGGATTTTTCCGCCAGCTTCCGCACTTCGTCGGCCACCACGGCGAAACCGCGTCCGGATTCGCCGGCGCGCGCGGCTTCGATGGCGGCATTGAGCGCGAGAAGGTTGGTTTGATCGGCAATTTCCTTGACCTGTTGCGTCATGGCGGTAATGGTGCTCACGCTATCCACGAATGCCCCGACCGATTGCGCGATCATGTCCACTTCGCCGTGCACGTGTTGCAGTTCGCCGACCACGCGCGCCAGTTCGTGATTGCCGCGCTTGGCCTCTTCCAGGCTGTGTTCGGCTTCGCGGCGCGCGCCTTCCGCCGCATCGGCGACCGACGCTATGCTCACGGCAAGTTGTTCGATGGCGCCGGCCGTGCCCGAAGCCGCGTCGCTTTGCGCGTGCGAGGCCTGACTGACGGTGTGCGCCGAGCCGGCAAGTCTGCGGCTGGATTCGGATACCGACGCGGCCGCGGCCGCGGTGGCGCGTATCATGACTTGCAGTCGCTCCAGAAAATCGTTGAAGCGCGCGGCGACACGGCCGATTTCATCGCGGCCCTTGACCGGTATGCGATAGGTCAGGTTGCCCTGGCCGCTGGACAGTTCGCCCAGCGAATTTTCCAGTTCGGCCAGCGGTGTTCCGACCAGCCGGCGCGTGAGCGCCCACAGCACGACGGAAATCGCCAACACCAGCAGCACCGCGGATATGCCCATGGTGGCGGCGGCATTTTGCGAGGTGCGCAAAAATTCCTCCTTGTATCCGCTCGCCGCGACCAGCCATTGGCGTGGCGCATATTCGGCATAGGCCAGCAGTTTGGCGCGCGGCGAGGTTTCGTCCGGGTTCTGCCACAGATATTCGAGGCGGCCGCTGCGCTTGGCCTGCATTGCGCGGAAAATTTCGATGCCGTCGGCGCTTTTGGTGTCCAGCACGTTCTTGCCTTCCAGCCCCGGGTGCAGCACTAACGCGCCGCCGTTCGGCGCGCGCCCGTCCATGATGAACACATAGCCGGTTTCGCCCACCGCGGTTTTGCGCAGCGAATCCTTGAGTGCTGCCAGTTGCTCGCTTACGTCCAGGCCGACGTACAGCACGCCTATCACTTCTCCGCCCGGGCTTTTGATCGGGTCGTAGCGCGTGATGAAGTCGCGCCCGAACAATACCGCCGGGCCCGTATACGCTTCACCGGCCAGCAATCTGGCATAGCCGGGATGGTCGCGCGCGAGTCGCGTGCCGACCGCGCGTTCGCCCTTTTCGTTTTTTACCGAGGTGGCGACGCGCACGAAATCTTCGCCGTCGCGCGCAAACACCGTCGCCGTCACACCGGTCGAAGCGGTGAAGTGATCGACGCGCGAAAAATCGTTATTGACCACTTTGCCCTGATTGCGCAGCAAAGGCGCGCTGGCCGCGCCGCTGGCCGCGCGCGTGCCGGGTTCGAGCGTGAACTCGCCGGAAAATTCGGCCGCGAAGGCGCGCGCGAGCGGCAGCACGCCTTGCGCGAGACTTTGGTCGAATGCCGCGATGGCGTTGTTCAGTCCGCTTGCGCGTTGCTCCAGCAGGCGCAGGCCCAGTTCTTTTTCATATTTTTGCGAAGACGCCGCGAACAGCGCGACGGCTATGGTCATCAGCACCACCACCGCGGCACTTGCCGCGGCCGCAAGGCGTACGGCGATGGGCAGATTGCGCAGGCTGCTCATGTTGTAAGGGCTCCGGTGCTGGGTTCCGCGCAGCGCGCTGGATGGTCGATTCGGAAAGCGGCCTTGCGCAACGCGCACGCCACTGCTGCCGGCTGGGTGGCGGGACAAATGCCGTCTACTCGCCAACTATGGGCTTGCGACCGCGCCGGGTGCTGGCGTGAACGGCGCCCGCACGGCGGACTTTAGCTGGCGCCGCCCTGCGTCGAAGCGGCGCGGAGCATGCATCGCCGCGCCCTGGCCGTGGCGGCCGCGTGTTGTCCGCATTCGCGATTTCGCCCATATCGACAGCGAGCTTTCTGCATGCGCTTCCCAGGCCGGGCGGACGCAGCTAGCATGACGGTTCCGTCGCTTCATCACCTCACCAGCAAGGGAGCCAGCATGGCCAGCCAGAAGATTGGATATTTCATCGGCAGTTTGTCTTCCACGTCCATCAATCGCCTGCTCGCCAAGGCCTTGATACGCCTCGCGCCACCCGAAATGGAATTCGTCGAAATTCCGATCAAGGACCTGCCGCTCTACAGCCAGGATTACGACGCCAATTTCCCGCCGGTGGCCCAGGCCTTCAAGCAGGCCATCGCCGATTGCGACGCCTTGTTGTTCGTTACGCCCGAATACAACCGTTCCATCCCGGGTTGCCTGAAGAACGCCATCGACTGGGCCAGCCGCCCCTGGGGCCAGAACTCGTTCGCGCGCAAGCCCTCGGGCGTGATAGGCACGTCGCCGGGCGCGATCGGCACCGCCGTGGCGCAAAGCCAGTTGCGCGGCGTATTGTGTTTCTGCAACTCGCCGCTCATGAATAACGTCGAGGCCTATATCCAGTTCAAACCCGGGCTGATCACGCCCGAAGGCGAAGTGACCGATCCCGGCACGGAAAGCTTCCTGCGCAAATATCTGGCCGAACTGCAGGGCTTCATTACCCGTGTGCTCACCGTGCTGCCGCGTAATTCCTGACGCCCGGGGCGGCCGGGTCGGGCTTATCGGCTGGACGCGGCGGCCAGCGCATCGCCCATGACCAGCAGCTGATCCACGGCGAAAGCCACGCCCGCGCCGGCATTCAGCATGGTCAGTGCGTTGTCCGGGTGATGGCTGGCATTGGGCGAGTGCGCATGGACTTGCTGCATGTGGCTGGCGAGCGCCTGGCGCAGGAAAGCCTCATCCGTGGTGGCGTCGATCAGGAAGGCGATGCGGCCGGCCGGAACCAGATCCAGCAGGGTGCCCACTTCGAACAGGCAGCCCTGATTGTTGCGGTTGAAGCCGCGCAAATCCATGGCCACCATGTCGCTCTGCGCCATGAGCGCACGCACGGCATGCTGCCAGCTGTCGCTGCCGCAATACAGTTCGGTCACGCGGTAGCGGCCGTCCGCATCCACGCTTGCGTCCACGGCTTGCAGGCGCCGCGGCAAGGCGTCCGGGTCGATGATGAAGCGCTGGCCCAGCCTGCCGGCGAGAAAGTCGAGAAATTCGTCGGGGTCGAGCGTGCTGCTGGCCAGGTCCGGCGCCGCGATCAAGGTGATGGGCCCGGCGTAGCGCCAGCGCGTGCCGAGCAGATCGAACAGCCGTTCGCTGCTGCGTTGCCGGCGAAAGGTGCGCAACAGCAACAGGCGCGCGCTCGCGCGCTCGCGCGCCGCGCGCACTGCCGGGCGCATGCCGAGCAGCACGACAAGTTTGGCCGCCACGAAAACGCACAGCCCGGCCAGGGCCACGGCGCCGCGCTCCATGGCCATTTCCTGGCACAGCATCAAGGCCTGGAACAGCCATATGGTGTCGATCACCATGCTCTGGTCGTTCACCCATTTGGCCGCGTGCAGGGCGCCCAGCCGTGCCGCGACCCACCACGCGAGCGGCGCCGCCAGCGCCGCCCCGGCCAGAGGAATGAGCGCGATCCAGTAGGGCTCGGGGATACCCAGCCGGAACAGCAGCATGCCGGCCGCCGCGAGCCCGGCCGGCGTCGATGCCGCGACGCCGGCCAGCGTCGCGCCGCAGGCCAGGGTGAGCATGATGGCCATGAGCGGCGGTCCTATGGAGCGCACGCGGCGATTCAGGAAAAGCAGCAGCACCGCCGAAGGCAGCGCGGTTAGCAGCCATTCGACCAGACCCAGAAAAAACGGCGCCACCCTTACGCCGAACATGGGCATGGGCGGCGTGCCGCCCAGGGCGACGCCGAGGCAGAGCAAAAGCAGCACGGCAAAGTAGCCGGCCACCACGACCAGCTGGCGCGGCCGGTCGCCGGCCCATATGAGTCCGAGCACCAGTACCGTGGGCCAGGCCCAGCTCCAGCCGGCGATGGCGATGCGCGTGAAAGTCGGCTCGGTAGCGGACGACCACAGCCACAGGATGGCGGCCAGCAATCCGAAGCCGAGGCCGGCGCCCAGATGCACCCAGGTCGCGCGCCGGTGGGCGCTGCCGGCGCCGCGCATGAGGGCCGAAGCAATGCGCTGCGGGCTGTGGCCGCTGCTTTCGATCACCCGGATATCCAGCCTTGCGGCCGTGCGCATGGCGTCGGCCGGCGCCGGCCGGGCGGTCGCGGCGGCGGGCGCCGCCACCATCATCCAGTAAGCCACGCGGCGGCGGAACAGGGCCAGCAACAGCAGTCCCAGACCCAGAGTGGCTACGGCTGCGATGGTCATGGCCGTGGCTGCCATGCCGGCCCATGCCGATTTGCCCATCATGGGCTGGTAGCGAACCTGGCCGGCCAATGCCTTGTAGAGCGCGATCGCGCGGGCGCCATGCTCGCCCGCCGGCGTGCCGGGGCGGGCTTGCGGCGTGGCGCTGTCGACCAGATCGAAAAGCTGCAGCGTGGCGATCAGGTCGATTTGCAGCGCCACCTGCAGCGGGGCCGCCTGTGCCAGACGGCTGCGCAGGTCCAGCGCTTGCTGCAGGCTGCCAGCTGCGGCCGCAAATTCGCCGTGGCGATACTGCAGGGCCGCCAGCTGGTGTTGCGCGTGCCCGAGGTCGCGCAGGGCTTGGGTCTGCGCTTCGGGCGGCATGTCGCGCGCCGCCGCGGCCGACTGAGCGGCCAGTTGCACGGCAGCTTTGAGGTCGGCTTCGGCCTCCGTCAGCCGGTTCTGGCGTTCCCACAAGCGCGCCCGCTGCAGCGTGGCGAATAGCGCGGCGCGCTGCCCGGCCGCGTCGCGGCTGGCCCGCGCGGCGGCCAGGCTTAGTTCCAGGTCGGGCAGGCCGCGATCTTCGGCCAGCCAGGCCAGCACCAGCCAGGTCCAGGCATCGCCGGGATCGAGCGCCGCGGCGCGGCGATAGTCGGATTCGGCCAGTCTGCCGGCGGGCTGGAAATCGCGGCCGAGGCGGCCCGCGAAGTTCGGACCGCAATTGCCGCCCAGGCGCGCTGCCAGGGCCGCTGGTAATTCCACTTGTGCGGCGGCATCGCGGGCGGCCCGGGCATCGCCGGCGGCGGCTTCCGCCAGCCACTGGTCCATTTCGACCGCGCTGCCGCCGTGCACGATGGAGCGCAATATCCGCGCCGCGCGCCGCTCGTTTTCCGGCGTGCCGGCGCGCTCCAGCAGGGCTGCGATGGCGTCCGTGTAGGCGCCCACGGCATAGTCGCGCAGGGGGCGGCCATCTTCGCGGCCGAGTATGCAGAGATAGGGTAGTTGCGCGACCGGCAGTTCGATCGAATCGCGAAAGTTCGCCACGGCCCGGTCGGCAAGCGCTTGCAGTTGTGCCGGCGGCCCGGCCAGGGCGGCCTGCGTCAGCGCCACGAGCGCCAGCAAGATACAGAACGTCTGGCGCATTGCTGCCGGGAAAATTCCGGGGCGGCGAGGACGCGACAAGTGCATGGCGGATGCGCTCAACATTCCCGTGACGCGACACGCATGCAGGATAGCACGCGCCCAACGCGGCCGGCCGGCGCGTAAGGCCGGCATCGCCCTCGCGCGGCGCGGCTTACGGCTCCCGCCGCAAGGTGGTGCGCACGGCCCCGGTGGCTTCTTCCTCGGACTCGAATATGTGCGCCGCCACGCCGCGCTTGGCGAGCGTTTCGCCGAGTTTGGCGCGCATGAACGCACTGGTCGTGAAGCGCGTGACCCCGAGCAGATAGTTGCCGGTAAGTTCTTTCACGGTATCGAGATAGGCGTCTTCCACCGCGCGGTCCAGTTCGAAGCCGTCGTAATTGGCGACGCAGTACACCTTGTGGCCGAGCGGCTCCACCATGGATCTGACCTTTTCGACCATGCGCTCCAGGAAATCCGGCGTTTTGATGTGCAGGTCCGACAAGTTGATGAACAGCGTGTTGTGCTCCTCGTCGTACTTGAAGCGGGCATCGAACGGCAGGCGCAGCATGTCTGCCCGCAGGCCCATGGGCTCCTCGCGGAATATGCGCGGGTCCATGCGGCGCGGCTGGCGGATTATGGGCGCGAAGGCCATCTTGTCCACGATGTCGCGCTGTATGTCTATGCCCGGGGCCACCTCCATGAGTTCCAGTCCTGCAACGGTCAGCCGGAACACGCAGCGTTCGGTCACGTACAAAACTTCTTTGCCGGCCTGCGCGGCGTAGGGGCCGGAGAAAGTGCGGTGCTCGACGGCCTCGACGAATTTTTGCCCGCTGCCGTCGCGCTCTATGCGCAACTTGCCATCGACGATGGATATTTCCAGCGCGCCGGCCGTGAAGGTGCCGCAGAACACGGCCTTTTTGGCGTTCTGGCTGATGTTGATGAAGCCGCCCGCGCCGGCCAGTTTGGGGCCGAATCTGGACACGTTCAGGTTGCCCTCGCGGTCGGCCTGCGCCAGCCCGAGAAAGCATACGTCGAGACCGCCACCGTCGTAAAAATCGAACTGATAGCCGATATCGATGACGGCCTGCGCGTTGCTGGCCGCGCCGAAAGACAGTCCGCCGGCCGGCACTCCGCCTATCACGCCGGATTCGGCCGTCAAGGTCATCAGGTCGGCAATCTTTTCTTCGTTGGCGATCGCGGCCACGCCTTCCGGCATGCCGACGCCAAGATTCACGACGCTATTGGTGCGCAGTTCCATGGCCGCGCGGCGCGCGATGATTTTGCGCACGCTCATGGGCATGGGTTCCACCGACGCCAGCGGCACGCGCATTTCGGCCGCATAGGCGGGCGTGTAGCGGCTGCCGAAAGTCTGCCAGTGGCAGTCGTCGCCGTCGGCAAGCACGATGCAATCGACGATGGCGCCGGGCACTTTTACCTGACGCGGATTGAGCGTGTGCGCCTCGGCGATGCGTTCCACCTGCGCGATCACGACGCCGCCGCTGTTGTGTGCGGCCATTGCCACCGACAGCACGTCTATGGTGAGCGCCTCGCGCTCCATGGAAATATTGCCTTCGGCGTCGGCGGTGGTGGCACGTATGATGGCCACATCGACCGGCATGGCCTTGTAGAACAGATATTCCTGGCCGCCCAGGGTAATCAGTTCGACCAGATCGTCGCGCGTCCTTTCGTTGAGCTTGCCGCCGCTCTGGCGCGGATCCACGAAAGTGCCCAGACCGATGCGCGAGGCGTGGCCAGGCTTGCCGCCGGCGATGTCGCGGAACAGGTGGCAAATCGCCCCCAGCGGCAGGTTGTAGCCCTCGATCTGGTTGCCGACTATGAGCTGCTGCAATGCCGGTGTCAGGACGAAATGGCTGCTGATGAAGCGCTTGATGAGGCCGGGCTGCGCCAGGCGGTTCATGCCGCCGCCTTTGACCGGGTGCGCCATGCCGGCGGCGGAAATGATGGTCAGATTGCCGGGCTTGCCGAAAGCCGCGTTTCCTTCGTCCTGCGACTCGTAGAGGTCGGCCAGTTCGCGCACGATCACGTCGGGGAAACCTATGCTCAGGAAGCCGCCGATGATGACGGTATCGCCGCTATGTATCAGCCGCACCGCCGCGCGCGCCGATACGATCTTGTCGGTCGAGCGCATGCGCGCGGTTGCCATCCGGGAAGGGGAAAATGCCATGGTGACCAAGCCTCGCCTGCGATTGACGTTCTGGCGCGGCCTGCAAGTGGGCTCGCGCCACCCTGGTTGCGGCGATTGGCCGGCAACGCTGGCAGGATGTTCGTGCCATGGACCTGACTTGCGTCGACGCTGCGCGCCGCCATGCCCGCCCTGTGTGGGGCAGTAAGTACGAGTGTAGGCGAAATGGAACTGCGCATCGCCCGGGCTGCACAGGCGCGAACCCCCCCGGCGTGGCGGCTTTAGTCGCCGGCCCCGGCAAGGGCGGCCCTGCGGCGGCAGGTGACGGATTACGGCTCGCCCTGGATGCGCGAAACTTTCAGAACGTGATGCGCGCGGCCTGCGCTGCTGCGGCGCCTTGCACTTAACTATCGGGGGCGCCTGCCCGACCGGCATTGCCCCTTACGATTTGCCCTGCGCATGCGGCCGGGACCGGCAGGCGGCTTATTAACCGCGCGCCAGCACGATGTCGAAACGGCCGCGCAGCAGGCCGGCGTCGCTGCGCAGCGCGATCGCCAGTCCGTGCTTGTGGCCGGCAAACGGGTCCTTGGCGATATGCGGGTCACCCTGAAAATACAGCTGCGTCGTGAGCGGCACGTGCAGGGTTTCGGTTACGCGGAAATGTATGTGGGCCGGCCGCGTCAGGCCGGCGTACTTTTCCAGGCCGGGCAGTCCCGGCGGTACGGGATAGCGGCCCGGCATCACGGTTTCGAATTCGTAGTGGCCGCGCTGATCGGTGAGCATCATGGCGCGCAAATGGAAATCGTGGCGTTCGGTAAAGTTGCCGGGCTTGCTGGTGTCGTACACGCCGGCGGCATTGGCCTGCCATATTTCGATCAGCGCGTTGGGCAGGGGCGAGCGGCAGTCGGCCGCATATACGGTGCCGGCGATGGCTATGCGCTCGCCGCTTTCGTCCGGTCCGGCGAGCCGGGTTTCGAACGGTGCGCCGAAACGATAGAACGGACCGATGATGTCCTGCTCGGTGGGCCGGCAGGCTTTGCCGGCGGCCAGCGCATCGGGCAGACTTGCCGCGCCGATCAGGGCCGCGCCGCCGAGCAGAAATTGTCTGCGTGACACATTTTGCGCGGGCCGCGGCAACAGGATTTTGTCCATTGTTTTCCTCCGGGTGGTCGGGTTGCGGGGGCTACGGCAAGAGCGTTCGATCTGCCGGCGCGCGCGGCGGCGGCTCGGACGCAATGAATCCAGCATAGATGCAAAGCGCGCCGTCAGCGCAGGCGGGCGCTGCGTGGGCGGGCGCGGCCTAAATGCGCGCGGGCGGGATGGAGGTCCGGACCGATTGCTGCGGCGATGTTCGATGCGCGCGGCAAGGTCCGGATTTTTGCGCCGGAGGATGCGTGGCGCGACCGCCGCGGCATCGCCGGGCGTAGCGCCCGGGGCGCGCGTTGCAACGGCCGCGCCGCGCGCCTATTTGCGCGCGCCGCGATCGGATGCCGCGGCGGCGCGTTGCGCGCTGGTTTGCGGCAGCATGGGGAAGGCCGCGCGGCAGCGCACGCCGGCCGGCAGTGCAAGTTTGGGATTGGGTAGTTCCAGGCGTACGCCGAAAGTTGCGCTGGCGGCGTCATGCACGCGGTCCACCACCTTCACGCTGGCGGCGTGCGGCGTGCCGCCGGGAATGTCGGGCAGCACGTCGATCTTCATGCCCGGGCTGATTTTGCCCCAGGCTTCCACGGGCAATATGACTTCCACGTTGAGGGTGCCGATTTCGGCAAGTTTAAGTATGGGTTTGCGGCCCACTCCGGCTTCGGCCAGTTCGCCGGGGCTCTGCAGGCGTTCCACGACCACGCCGTCGAAGGGGCTGCGCA
Organism: Rhodocyclaceae bacterium; assembly: GCA_016791085.1. Lineage (GTDB taxonomy): Bacteria > Pseudomonadota > Gammaproteobacteria > Burkholderiales > Rhodocyclaceae > JAEUNM01. The sequence continues at coordinate 10,314 of JAEUNN010000272.1, forward strand.
AGGTTTTCTGGCGTATCAGTTCGTTCTGGCGGCTTAGTTCCAGTTCGGCGGACCGGCGGTTGTCCTGGGCGTCCTGCAGTTCCGCCGAAGCCAGGCGCTGGTCCGAGGCGGCTTCGTCGCGTGCCTGCGCGGTCACGAAATTGCGCTGATGCAATTCCTGCGCGCGGCTGAACTTGCGTTGCGTCAGTTCCACGCGCGACTCGCCGGCCTGTACCGCGCCCTGCATTTGCGAGCGGTGGCGCGCCAGCGCGGCGGCCGCGCGCTCCAGCGAAATGTCGAGCTGGGCCACCACCTGGCCTTTTTGCACGGTGTCGCCGCGATCCACATTCACGCGCTCGATCAGTCCTTCGATGGGGCTGCGCAATTCGACCACCTGGCGCGGTTCGATCACACAGTCGAAATCCGCCGCGCCGACGCCGGGCGCGCCGCCCAGGGCGAACGCCAGCGCGGCAAGGCGCGGCAGCCGGGCCGCGCAGCGCAGGGCATGCAAAACGCGAGACGCTTGCAACATCGAATCCTTTGCCTTGGGGCGGCGTCAATCCGCATCCGTGCGACGGCGCGGGCGCCGCGGTGCCGGTCCCGCGCCGTTGCACCCGGTCGGCCGTGACGACGGGCGCGCGGCGCCCGCTTCAGCTCCGCGCCGGTGCGGTCCTGCCCGATCATATCGGCTTCGGCGGCATCCTGGCGTGCATTCGGCAACGCCTGCGCGCGCGCCCGGAACGTGGCCGGCCCGCAGCGATGCGCGATCGCGCCGTGCCGCCTTGGTGTCAGGCCTGCTCGCCGGTTTGCCCGGAGCCGGCCGCCGGCGGGATGTCCGCATAGAGGCAGGCGGCCAGCGCGGCGCGGCGTTCGGGCGGCAGTGCAAGCGCGAGGCGCAGCGCGAGCCGGCTCAATAGCCGATAGGCGGCGGCGATGTCGGCGTCCAGTGCCGCGAATGCTTCCAGTTGCCGCGCCACGGTGCCGGCGTCGCCGCGCGCGATGGGGCCGGTCAGCGCGCCGGCCGTGCCGAGGCGGTCGATATTTTCCAGCGCCCCGGTAATCAGCGGGCGCAGCGCCGGCCAGGCGTTTGCGCGCGCCACGCCGGCGGCTTCCATGCTGCACAGGGCCGCCTCCATGAGCGCGGTCAGGTGATTGCAGGCCAGCACCGCGCCGGCGTGATAGAGGGTTTTGCGGCTGCCGTCGAGGTCGAAACAAATTCCGCCCAAGGCCTGGAACAGGGGGCGCAGCACGGCCAGCGCGGCCGGGTCGCCTTCGCAGCCGCACCAGGTGCCGGCGAAATCGAGCACCGCCAGTTCCGGCCGTGCGAATGATTTGAGCGGATGTACCGACGCCAGCGCCGCGCCGCGTGCGCGCAGCGGGGCCAGCAAGTCGCTGGAGCGCGCGCCGCTGCAATGGAACACTATGCCGCCGGGCGCGACCGCCTCGCCCGCCGCCAGCGCCGCCGCAACCGCCGCGAGCGCGTCGTCGGGCACGGCGATGAGCGTCAGTTGGGCCGGTTGCAGATCGGCCAGGGCGACCGGCCGGCCGGCGCCTATGAAATCGCGCGCGGCGCGCGTGCCGGCGTCCGAGCGGCCGGCGATGGCGCGCAGTTCGATCAGGCCGGCGCCAGTCCACAGGCGCGCCAGGGTCTGGCCGAGCCGGCCCGGGCCGAGGAGATTCATGGTGGGCGGGGTGTGCGCCCGGTGGTCGTTTGCCATGCTTGCGTCCACTAGTCCGGAGCCACCGCGATGGCCACCTCCGACATGCGCCTTGTGCGGCGCAACAGGGATGCGGCGGCGGTTGCGTGAATTCCTGTATCGGATGTCAAATCGGGGCATGCGCGCGGCCGCGCAGCCGCGGCCTGGCGTGAGTGTAGCGCCGCGCAAGCCGCCCGGACCGCCGTGCACCCATGCCGGGCGCGGCGCCAGGTATACTGCGCCACCCGCACCGGGCGCGGCATTTGCGTGCCGCCGCCGGTCGGACCGGGACCGCACTGTGGCGCCGGCATCGGACCAGCCCGGCGCCTGCGCCATTTGCATGTTTGCCTGCTTGACGCAGGGCAAAATTTCCCGCTAGAATCGCGCCTCTTTACGTGGACCGGCCAATCGTAGCCGGTCTGGGCCCGCAAACAGGGTCTGCAGCCGGTGTTCGGCTGTGGCTCCTTTTGGATTTCGGAACCATGCCAACAATCAATCAGCTCGTGCGCCGTCCGCGCGTGTCGCCGGTCACCAAGTCGAAAGTGCCGGCGCTCGATGCGTGCCCGCAAAAACGCGGTGTCTGCACTCGCGTCTATACCACCACCCCGAAAAAGCCGAACTCCGCTTTGCGTAAGGTTGCCAAAGTGCGCCTCACCAACGGCTTCGAGGTCATTTCCTACATCGGCGGCGAAGGTCACAACCTCCAGGAACACTCGGTCGTGCTGATCCGCGGCGGACGTGTGAAGGACTTGCCCGGTGTGCGTTACCACATCGTGCGCGGTTCGCTCGATCTGCAGGGCGTCAAGGACCGCAAACAGGCGCGTTCCAAGTACGGCGCCAAACGTCCGAAAAAGGCCTGATCGGTCATCAAGGTTTGAGAGGTTGCCATGCCACGTCGTAGGGAAGTTCCCAAGCGCGATATCCTGCCCGATCCCAAGTTCGGCTCGGTCGATGTCGCCAAATTCGTCAATGTGCTCATGACGCGCGGCAAGAAGTCGGTTGCCGAGCGCACGCTGTACGGCGCGTTCGATGCCATCAAGAACAAGACCGGCAAAGATCCGGTCGAAGTGTTCTCGCAGGCCGTGAATAACGTCAAGCCGGTGGTGGAAGTAAAAAGCCGCCGCGTCGGTGGTGCGAACTACCAGGTGCCGGTCGAAGTGCGTCCGGTACGTCGCATGGCGCTTTCCATGCGCTGGCTGCGCGAAGCCGCGCGCAAGCGTTCGGAAAAGTCCATGGGTCTGCGTCTGGCCGGCGAGTTGCTGGAGGCCGCGGAAGGCCGTGGTGCCGCGATGAAGAAGCGCGACGAAGTTCACCGCATGGCGGAAGCCAACAAGGCGTTCTCGCACTACCGCTTCTGAGCCCCGCCGCATAGACCCCAACAGGCCGCCTGATCGCGGGCGGCCGAGTGCTTTTTTAAGGATTTCGCTGTGGCCCGCAAGACCCCGATCGAGCGCTACCGTAACATAGGTATTTCCGCTCACATCGATGCCGGCAAGACGACTACCACCGAACGCATCCTGTATTACACGGGTGTGAATCACAAGATCGGTGAAGTCCATGACGGCGCCGCCACCATGGACTGGATGGAACAGGAGCAGGAACGCGGCATCACGATCACGTCTGCCGCGACCACCTGTTTCTGGAAGGGCATGGACCTGTCCTATCCGGAACACCGCATCAACATTATCGACACGCCCGGACACGTGGACTTCACGATCGAAGTCGAGCGTTCCATGCGCGTGCTCGACGGCGCCTGCATGGTGTACTGCGCCGTGGGTGGCGTGCAGCCGCAGTCCGAAACCGTATGGCGTCAGGCCAACAAGTACGGCGTGCCGCGTCTGGCATTCGTGAACAAGATGGACCGCACCGGCGCCAATTTTTTCAAGGTGCATGACCAGATGCGTCAGCGCCTGAAGGCCAATCCGATTCCGGTGCAGGTGCCCATAGGCGCCGAAGAAGGCTTCAAGGGCGTGGTCGACCTGATCCGCCAGAAAGCCATCCTGTGGGACGAAGCGTCCCAGGGCATGAAGTTCGACCTCGTGGACATTCCCGAAGACCTGCAGGACACGGTCGACGAATGGCGCGAAAAAATGGTCGAAGCGGCCGCCGAAGCCAACGAAGAGCTCATGGACAAGTACCTTGGCGACGGCGAACTGTCGGCCGAGGAAATCAAGCGCGGTCTGCGCCTGCGTACCATCGCCGGCGAAATCGTGCCCATGCTGTGCGGCTCCGCGTTCAAGAACAAGGGCGTGCAGGCCATGCTGGATGCGGTCATCGACTTCCTGCCGGCGCCGACGGACATTCCGCCGGTCAAGGGCACCAACGACGACGACAAGGAAGAAAGCCGCCGCGCCTCCGACGAAGAGCCGTTCGCCGCGCTGGCGTTCAAGATCATGACCGACCCCTATGTGGGCCAGCTCACGTTCTTCCGCGTCTATTCCGGTGTGGTGAATTCGGGCGACACGATTTACAACCCGATCAAGAACCGCAAGGAACGCGTAGGCCGCCTGCTGCAGATGCACGCCAACCAGCGTGAAGAAGTCAAGGAAGTGCGCGCCGGCGACATCGCCGCGGCGGTGGGTCTGAAAGAAGCCACCACCGGCGAAACGCTGTGCGACCCTTCCAAGCTCATCATTCTGGAAAAGATGGAATTTCCCGAGCCCGTCATTCACGTGGCGGTCGAGCCGAAAACCAAGAGCGACCAGGAAAAGATGGGCGTCGCGCTGGGTCGTCTGGCGCAGGAAGATCCGTCCTTCCGCGTGCGTACCGACGAAGAATCCGGCCAGACCATCATTTCCGGCATGGGCGAGTTGCACCTCGAAATCATCGTCGACCGCATGAAGCGCGAATTCGGCGTCGAAGCCAATGTCGGCGCGCCGCAGGTGGCGTATCGCGAAACCATACGCAAGGCGGTCGAAGGCATCGAAGGCAAGTTCGTCAAGCAATCCGGCGGCCGCGGCCAGTATGGTCACGTGGTGCTGAAGGTCGAGCCGAACGAAGCCGGCAAGGGCTACGAATTCGTCGACGCCATCAAGGGTGGCGTGGTGCCGCGCGAATACATTCCGGCCGTCGACAAGGGCGTGCAGGACACCCTGTCGAATGGCGTGCTGGCCGGCTTCCCGGTCGTGGATGTCAAGGTCACGCTGACTTTCGGCTCCTACCACGAAGTGGACTCGAACGAAAACGCGTTCAAGATGGCCGCCTCGATGGCCTTCAAGGACGGCTGCCGTGCCGCTTCGCCGGTGCTGCTGGAGCCCATGATGGCGGTGGAAGTCGAAACGCCCGAAGAATTCATGGGCAACGTGATGGGCGACCTGTCGGGCCGTCGCGGCATCGTGCAGGGCATGGAAGACCAGGTCGGCAACATCAAGGTGATCAAGGCCGAGGTGCCGCTGGCGGAAATGTTCGGCTATTCGACCACCATGCGTTCGCTGTCGCAGGGCCGCGCGACGTATTCGATGGAATTCAAACACTACGCGGAAGCGCCGAAAAACGTCGCCGACGCAATCATCAATAAGAAGTAAGAGGTAATCGCTATGGCTAAGGAAAAATTTGCGCGGACCAAACCGCACGTAAACGTCGGCACGATCGGTCACGTCGACCATGGCAAAACCACGCTGACGGCGGCGATTACCACGGTGCTGTCGTCCAAGTTCGGCGGTACCGCGAAGAAGTACGATGAAATCGACGCGGCGCCGGAAGAAAAGGCACGCGGCATCACGATCAACACCGCGCACGTCGAGTACGAAACGAAAAACCGCCACTACGCGCACGTGGATTGCCCGGGCCATGCCGACTATGTGAAGAACATGATCACCGGCGCGGCGCAGATGGACGGCGCAATTCTGGTCGTGTCGGCGGCCGACGGCCCCATGCCGCAAACGCGCGAGCACATCCTGCTGGCGCGCCAGGTGGGCGTGCCCTACATGATCGTGTTCATGAACAAGTGCGACATGGTCGACGACGCCGAACTGCTCGAGCTGGTCGAAATGGAAGTGCGCGAACTGCTGTCCAAGTACGACTTCCCGGGCGATGACATTCCCATCGTCAAGGGTTCGGCGCTGAAGGCGCTGGAAGGCGACAAGGGCGAGCTGGGCGAAAAAGCCATCGACGCGCTGGCCGATGCGCTGGACAGCTACATTCCCGAGCCGGAGCGCGCCATCGACCTGGCGTTCCTGATGCCTATCGAAGACGTGTTCTCGATTTCCGGCCGCGGCACCGTGGTGACCGGGCGTGTCGAGCGCGGCATCGTGAAGGTGGGCGACGAACTGGAAATCGTGGGCATCCGCCCGACCGT
>JAEUNN010000275.1 GCA_016791085.1 Rhodocyclaceae bacterium
ACCTGGCACGGCACTTGCCGATGCCCAAACAAGATGCGCAACGCATCCTCCTCCACCTACCGTCCCAGGGAGCCCACATGAAGCGTCGCAGTTTTGTAAAAGCAATAGCCCTTTCTGCTTCGATAGCCGCCATCGGTGCCACGTCCTTTGCCGCTCACGCGGCGGACACCATCAAGGTCGGCATTTTGCACTCTCTGTCCGGAACGATGGCCATTTCGGAAACGGCGCTCAAGGAAACGGCGCTCATGACCATCGAAGAAATCAACGCAGCCGGCGGCGTCATGGGCAAGAAGCTCGAGCCGGTGGTCGTCGACCCCGCCTCGAACTGGCCGCTGTTCGCCGAAAAGGCGCGCCAGCTCATCAGCCAGGACAAGGTCGCCGTGGTGTTCGGCTGCTGGACCTCGGTATCGCGCAAATCGGTGCTGCCGGTGTTCAAGGAACTGAACGGTCTGCTGTTCTATCCGGTGCAGTACGAAGGCGAAGAGCTCGAAAAGAATGTGTTCTACACCGGCGCGGCACCCAACCAGCAAGCCATTCCGGCGGTCGAATATCTGATGAGCAAGGACGGCGGCAGCGCCAAGCGCTTCGTGCTGCTGGGCACCGACTATGTCTATCCGCGCACGACCAACAAGATTTTGCGCGCCTTCCTGAAGTCCAAAGGCGTAGCCGAAGCGGACATCATGGAAGACTACACGCCGTTCGGCCACAGCGACTATCAGACCATCATCGCGAAAATCAAGAAATTCGCGTCCGAAGGCAAAAAAACCGCGGTCATCTCGACCATCAACGGTGACTCGAATGTGCCCTTCTACAAGGAACTCGGCAATGCCGGCCTCAAGGCGACCGACGTACCGGTGGTGGCCTTCTCGGTCGGTGAAGAAGAATTGCGCGGCGTCGACACGAAACCGCTGGTGGGCCACCTCGCGGCCTGGAATTACTTCATGTCGCTCAAGAACGCGGAAAACGACGGCTTCGTGAAGAAGTACAAGGACTGGGCCGTCAAGGCCAAGCTGCCGAACGCCGACAAGGTGGTCACCAACGATCCGATGGAAGCCACTTACGTCGGCATCCACATGTGGAAGCAGGCCGTCGAAAAGGCCAAGTCCACCGACACCGACAAGGTGATCGCCGCGATGGGTGGCCAGACCTTCAAGGCACCGTCGGGCTTCACGCTGACCATGGACAAGACCAACCACCATCTGCACAAGCCGGTTTATATCGGCGAAATCCGTGCCGACGGCCAGTTCAACGTGGTCTGGAAAACCAAGGAACCGATCCGCGCCCAGCCCTGGAGCCCGTTCATCCCGGGCAACGAAGGCAAACAGAAGCTGTAAGCGGCGCACGCAGGTCATCCTTTCCTTAGCAAGTCTGCGGGCCGGCCTAGCCGCCGGCCCCATATCCCGCCTGCCATGAAACAACTAATCGCCAGTCTGCTGCTGTTCGCGGCCATGATCATAAGTCCGGCGCACGCCGCGATCGACCCGGCCATGCTGCAGGGGCTGGCTGCCGACGATTCGGACGACAAGATCGCCGCGATCGCCAAGGTCGCCGCACTCGCCGATGCCGACGCCTTGCGCGTGCTGACAGCGATGTCCAAGGACAATCTGATGGCCGCCGGGGACAAGTTGTATGTCGCCGACGGCGACAAACTTACCGATGCCGCCACGGGCGCCGCAGTCGACGCGCGGCCCGCCGGCCTGGACACCCTCACGATCAATAATCGCGTGCGCAGCGCGCTGGATTCGGCGCTGGCCGGATTGCGGCTGTTTTCGACCAGCCGCGACAAGCGCCTGGCCGCCGCACGCGAACTGCAGGATTCCGCCGACGAAGCCCTGTTGCCGCTGCTGGAGCGCGCGCTCAAGTCGGAACAGGACGCCGCGATACGCGACATGCTGCAGATCGCCCGTGCCGTGGCTACCCTGCAGAGCGCCGACGGCGCGATACGCCTACAGGCGGCCAAGGATTTGAGCGCATCGAGCAATCCGGCCGTCAAATCCATGCTGCTCGCGCGCCTGCAGAAACAGGGCGACGCCTATGCCGAACCCGACGACAAGGTGCGCGCCGAAATCGAGGATGCCATCAAGCAGATCGACAAGCGCCTGGCCCGCGCCGACGCCCTGTCGCGCATATTCACGGGCCTGTCGCTGGGTTCCATCCTGCTGCTCGCGGCGCTGGGCCTCGCCATCACTTATGGCGTGATGGGCGTGATCAACATGGCGCACGGCGAACTGCTCATGGTCGGCGCCTATGCCGCCTATGCCATGCAGGGCGTGTTCCGCGCGCACTGGCCGAATTACACCGACTGGTACCTGGTGGCGGCCATTCCGGTGGCGTTTTTCGCGGCCGCCGCGGTGGGTGTGCTCATGGAGCGCACGGTCATACGTTTCCTGTACGGCCGCCCGCTGGAAACCCTGCTCGCCACCTGGGGCCTGTCGCTGGTGCTGATACAGGCCGCGCGCGTGCTGTTCGGCGCGCAGAACGTGGAAGTCGCCAATCCGGGCTGGATGTCGGGCGCCATAGAGGTGTTGCCGAATGTCGTGCTGCCGTGGAACCGCATCATCATCATAGGGTTTGCGGCATTCGTGCTGAGCCTGGTGTGGCTGCTCATGAACCGCACGCGGCTCGGCATGTTCGTGCGCGCGGTCACGCAAAACCGCTCCATGGCCGGCTGCGTGGGCGTGCCCACGGCACGCATCGATACGTTGGCGTTCGCGATCGGCGCCGGCATCGCCGGTCTGGGCGGTCTCGCGCTGTCGCAGATCGCCAACGTCGGACCCGACATGGGCCAGGGTTATATCGTCGATTCCTTCATGGTGGTGGTGCTGGGCGGTGTCGGCCAGCTGGCCGGCGCGGTATGGGCCGCCATGGGCCTGGGCGTCGCCACCAAATTCCTGGAAGGCTGGGCCGGCGCGGTCATCGCAAAAATTCTCGTGCTGGTATTCATCATCGTTTTCATCCAGAAACGCCCGCAAGGCCTGTTCGCGATGAAAGGCCGCTTCGTCGAAAGCTGAGCGCACCATGACCCGAATTACGACCGATGCGCGCACCGTCGCGCTAACGCGGAAAAGCCGCCTGCTGCTGATGGGCGGACTTGCGCTCGCCTGGGGCGTGGTACCGCTGCTGGCGCTGGTGCTGCCGGCCGGCAATCCGCTGCACCTGTCCGATTACGCGCTTACCCTGACCGGAAAGATCCTGTGTTATGCCACGGTCGCCGTGGCGCTCGATCTGATCTGGGGTTACGCCGGCATCCTGTCGCTCGGGCACGGGCTGTTTTTCGCGCTCGGCGGCTACGCCTTCGGCATGTACCTCATGCGGTCCATAGGGCGCGACGGCAACTATCAGAGCGATCTGCCCGACTTCATGGTGTTCCTGGACTGGAAAGAACTGCCGTGGTTCTGGCACGGCACGGATTCTTTCGTCTGGAGCATGTTGCTGGTGCTGCTGGTGCCGGCCGCGCTGGCCTGGGTGTTCGGCTTTTTCGCGTTCCGCTCGCGCATCAAGGGCGTGTATTTTTCCATCATTACGCAAGCCCTCACCTACGCGGCCATGCTGCTGTTCTTCCGCAACGAAACCGGCTTCGGCGGCAACAACGGCTTCACCGATTTCAAGCGCGTGCTGGGCTTTCCGATCACCGCGCCGGAAACCCGCGTGGTGCTGTTCGGCCTGTCGGCAACATTGCTGATGGGCGCCATCGTGCTGGGGCGCGTGCTCATCACGTCGAAATTCGGACGCGTGCTCATGGCCACCCGCGACGCCGAATCGCGCGTCATGTTCCTGGGCTATCAGCCGCTGTATTACAAGCTCACGGTATGGACCTTGTCGGCCATGTTGTGCGCGCTGGCCGGCGCGCTCTATGTGCCGCAGGTGGGCATCATCAACCCGTCCGAAATGTCCCCCGCCAATTCCATCGAAATCGCCATCTGGGTCGCGGTGGGCGGGCGCGGCACGCTGATCGGCCCGGTATTCGGCGCGGCGATTGTAAACCTCGCGAAAAGCTGGTTCACCATGAGTTTCCCGGAATACTGGCTGTTTTTCCTGGGCCTCATGTTCATTCTGGTCACACTGTGGCTGCCGGACGGCGTCGTAGGCCTGTGGCGCAAATTGCGCGCCGGCCGCGCCGCCAGGCGCGCGGCCGCCGACACCGCGGCGGCCACAGTTGCGCCACCCGCGCCCACCACGCCGGCGCCTGCACCGGCAGCCGGCGGCGGCGACAAATCTGCCGCGCCCGGCGTCAGTGGCGCCATCGCGAAAGGAGCATGATGAAAGTCGCCGCCAAAGTGACGCGCCCGGCGGATGCCGGCGAGCGCGAAAATTGGGATGACAGCGGTAGCGGCGGCATGGCCCACCCGGTCACCGAAGGTGAGCTGGATCTGTCGCATGGCGTCATCCTTTATCTGGACGACATCACGGTCAGTTTCGACGGCTTCCGCGCGCTCAACAAACTTACGCTGTCCATAGACGTGGGCGAATTGCGCTGCGTGATCGGCCCCAACGGCGCCGGCAAAACCACCATGATGGACGTCATTACCGGCAAAACGCGCCCGGACAGCGGCACGGCGTTTTTCGGTCAGACCATGGATTTGACCAAACTGGCCGAGGCGGAAATCGCCCACGCCGGCATAGGCCGCAAGTTCCAGAAGCCGACCATATTCGAGCACCACACGGTGTTCGAAAATCTCGAACTGGCCATGAAAACCGACAAGCGCGTGCGGCGCAGCCTGTTTGCGCGCCTGCGCTCGGAAGATTACGACCGCATCGCGCAGACTTTGACCACGATACGCCTGGAACACGAAGCCGATCGCGAAGCCGGTTTGCTGTCGCACGGCCAGAAACAATGGCTGGAAATCGGCATGCTGCTCATGCAGGAGCCGCGCCTGTTGCTGCTGGACGAGCCGGTCGCCGGCATGACCGACGACGAAACCGAACGCACCGCCGAATTGTTCGTGTCGCTCGCCGGCCAGCATTCGCTCATGGTGGTCGAGCACGACATGGCTTTCGTCGAGGCCCTGGGCGGCAAGGTGACGGTGCTGCACGAAGGGTCGGTGCTGGCCGAGGGCGATCTGGCCAGCGTGCAGGCCGATCCGCGCGTCATCGAGGTCTATCTGGGGCGCTAGCGCGCCCGTGCCGGGAACAATCGCAGCGAATCAGGGTTGCTCATGCTCAAAATCGAAAACCTCAATCAGTATTACGGCGGCAGCCATATCCTGCGCAACCTCGAATTCGAGGTGCCGGCCGGAAAGGTGACCACGCTATTGGGCCGTAACGGGGTGGGCAAAACCACGTTGCTCAAAACCCTCATGGGGCTGGTGCCGGCGGCAACCGGCAGCGTGCGCTTTTACGATGCCGACCTCACGCGCGCGCCGGCCTACCAGCGCGTGCGCGCGGGCATGGCCTATGTGCCGCAAGGGCGCGAAATTTTCCCGCGCCTGACCGTCGAGGAAAATCTGCAGATGGGGCTCGCCACCAAGACGCGCGGCACCCCGGTACCCGATCGCATATTCGAAATGTTCCCGGTGCTCAAACAAATGATGCGCCGGCGCGGCGGTGACCTGTCGGGCGGCCAGCAACAACAGCTGGCGATAGGGCGGGCGCTGGCGATGGGACCGAAACTGCTAATCCTCGACGAACCCACGGAAGGCATACAGCCTTCCATCATCAAGGACATAGAACGCGCCATCCGCGCGCTCGCCGCCACCGGCGAAATGGCCATACTGCTGGTGGAACAGTATTATGATTTCGCGCGCTCGCTGGCCGACCACTACCTGCTCATGGAGCGCGGCGAAATCATACGGCGCGGGCGCGGCGAGGATATCGAGCGCGATGGCATACGGGAACTGCTGGCGGTGTAACAAAGCGGGGGCCACCCCGCCTTGCGCATGATCGCGCACGAATTGCCCGTAGCGGGCTGGGAAGCGCAGCTTGCGTTGCGCGTCGAGCGCCGCGACGGCCGCAGCGTGCTCGCGCACAATCTGCATCGCGGCCCGCTGCGGCTGCAAAAAGCCCTGTACCCGGAAGGCGAACGCGTTTGCCACGGCATCGTGGTGCATCCGCCTGCCGGCGTGGCGGGCGGGGACCGGCTCACGCTGCAGGCCGAAATCGGTGCCGGCGCACACGCATTGCTGACCACCCCGGGCGCCGGCAAGTGGTACCGCTCGAACGGCCCGCGCGCGCGCCAAACCCTGCACTTCGAACTGGGCCCGGGCGCCGTCCTGGAGTGGCTGCCGCAGGAAAGCATAGTATTCGACGCCGCGCGCGCCGATCTCGATTGCAGCGTGCAACTGGCTGCCGGGGCGGTCTATCTGGGCATGGAAATACTGTGTCTGGGCCGCACCGGATCGGGCGAACGTTTTACGCGCGGCGACTTGCGGTTGGCCACCGAAATACGGCGCGAAGGCCGTACGCTATGGCTGGAACAGGCTGCCATCGCGGGCGGCGGCGCGCTGCTGCACTCCCCCGCCGGGCTGGCCGGCCAGCCGGTATGCGGCAGCTTCCTGGCGGTGGCCGAGGGGCTGGGACGCAGCCACCTGGACGCCTGCCGCAGCGTCGAAGCGCAGGCCGGAACGGGCGCCGTGAGCTTGCTGCCGGATTTGCTGGTGGCGCGCTATCTGGGCGCTTCGGCGGCCGCCGCGCGCGCCTATTTCACTGCCGTTTGGGATATGCTGCGCCTGCCGCTCGTCGGCCTTCCCGCCTCCACTCCGCGAATCTGGAATACCTGAACATGGAACTTACCCCGCGCGAAAAGGACAAGTTGCTCATATTCACCGCCGCCCTGCTGGCCGAGCGCCGGCGCGCACGCGG
>JAEUNN010000287.1 GCA_016791085.1 Rhodocyclaceae bacterium
CGTGCGGCCATATCCCAGCACAGAGTGACAGAGCCGCCACGGCCGCGCCCGCGCACCAGCACGCCTTCTTTGATCATTGCCTCGCTGGTGCGCAGGAAATCGTCCTGCGTTACACGCAGCTTCTGGCGGCGCATGCTGTCACTGAATTTTGCGCGCAGCGCCAGCTTTCCGATCGACGCGCCATTGGCGGGTACGTTCGCAAGTATGCATTCTCGCAAAACCTGATCGCGTTGTTTGCTCATGTCGGCTTTCCCTTTGTGTCCGTTAACGGGTCTGTTTGATGCGGCTTCCACTAATATGTTCCACACCGCGAGTGCAATGATACCCTGGATTTAGAACTAGGCAACAATTTGCGCACCCGCGGGCACTCAAAGTTTGGCACAGAGTTTGTGTATGTGCCGCACTAAATTTCCCCACCGACCTTGGTTACCGCCGCGCCACATGCGCTTGTGGCGAAGCGCGTGCGGCACCTAAGCAGATATCGGACTTGCGATGGCTATTCCTGATGTCCGCCCGCACCTCCGAACAATCCTCACCGCAATGCACATGGAATGACTCCGGAAAACCGCGTTACGCGCGTTCGATGCGGTTGGTTGGCAACGACAGGTCTGCCACACCTGACCTCGCTACCCCTGCGCCCCATGACCGGGCCATGCCGGACGCCTGCGCCGGCGCGCGTTTCGGCGCGGCGCCGCAGCCGGACTGCCGTTCGGATAGTGATTACCTGCCGCCACCCGGCCACAGGCGCCGGACATGCGGCCGTCAGTTCCACGCGCATCGCCGCAACAAAGGCGGGGAGCTCCGGAACGGCCGCGGCGCGCTCGACGCGCACATCGACCTACCGTCCCACGGCGATCTTTGGCCGGTAGCCCTGGGCACTGGCAGGCTGGGCGCGGCCCTCGAAGCGCACGCGAGAATGTATGCATCACGGGGCCTGAAATAGTTTGAAACAAAGCAAACCCTGCCCGCGTGTGGCAAGCAGCAGTTCGGAACGCAGCGCAATCAGTGCGCGATACGCAACCCGCCGAAAGCCGTGGCTCGCGCGAATACTGCCCGGCTTCGCCCTCTCCGATCAATTGCCGCCCGAACCGCAGGCTCGGCGGGCATCTATCGTTTGCGGCTTATCCGACCGCCCAGGGACCGGCTCGCCGCGCCTGATCGGCCCCAAAGCGCCGCCAGGCCTAGGATCCAAGGCTAGTGTCGGTAGCCTGGGAGAGGCTGCGCCAACACCGGACGGGCGTCAAACTCGGCGCCGACGATCGGTAGCCGCTATGCGAAACGCGTGAAGTCTGGTGGCCCGGCAATCAGCCCATTTCTAATGGCTTGGCGCCTTTGCGCTGGCACTGTCAGCGGCGTGTTTGTCGCACAACGCATGCCCCGATAGCGCCCGGGCGGGAAAGTCCGTGTACGTGTAAACCCTTATTCCACATAGTGGGGTTCGGTGCTGCATTCCAACAACCCGCTCCGCCTTTGCACTACAGGGTCACTCAGGCTTGCCCGCCGCAAGCATCCGCAGGCGATGTTAGCGCCCGCAGGTCTGGCGAAAGCCGGAACAGCGGCGGCTTGCTCGCATACCTCCCCCTGGCAGAATGGCCCTGTCGGTTTCGGCAAAGATGCGCGCGGATTTGACTAAGCCATTCCGCTACCGCTCCCCGACGCAGCTGGAAAACTCTGCATGGAAAGCCCCGAACCGCATGAGGTCAATTGCCGCAGGGGCCGGATCGCAACGGTGCAGAACGATCTGCCGCATTTCTGCCGGCCGGGCTTTCGCCACGCGGCGCTCCGCAAGCACCAGAATAGTGGCCGGAAATCGGTACGAATCCAGCCCCCGCAAGGCAATGCGCGCAGCGCCACGCTGCGTATGGCACGGCACGCGCGATCACCTCCTGTCGGTTAGAGTGCGCTTTAGCCACCTGCATGCAGCGGAGGACGCCGTAAGCGCGCTTCCTGGTCAGGCACAAAAATACGGTCCGCACGAACCCGGCGGACACGCTGGCTTGCAGTCAAGCCTTCGGAAATCTTCGCGGCAAAGCCGCGACAATACCATGAACGCGATAGAAAATGTCGTGTTTTCAGCTTGTTATAAGCATTAATCCGTAGGAAAGCGGCAAAGCTTGACGAAGCCTTAGAAGCGTCCTCGGTGCATGGGCCGGAATAGCAATCCTTGAAACCATCTGGCATCCGCTCGGGCGCTGCACCACGCCGAACCACGGGACGGGTTTTCCCGAGTCCTGCGGGATTCTCGCCGATGCGACTAAGCCGGGGCCGTTTGGGCAGGGCCGGAGCGTAGCGGCACATAGGGAATGTTGCAATACGGCGCAGCCCGGTTGGGTTAGAACCGGCGAGAGGGCAAAACCGTGCGAGGAGGCGGTTCGGCCCGCGCACGCTTTCGCGACCCGATGGGTGAGGCACATTACAAGTCAGGGTTAAAGGGCTCTAGCGTGCCAATCGAACGCTATTAGACCTGGTGGGTTCGGATACAATTTACCTGCCAGGCATTCTGAACGCAGCATCGGCGTACGGCGAGAGGGCCGAATCAGAGAGGGACTTCGGCCTGTTAGGTGTCACACACCCCACAATGCCTGTACAGCCCGTCTGGGGCCTGGGCAGCGGGTTGCAGGGTGCGATGTGCCGCAACGCAAAGCCGCCCGCCCGCCTAGCCACCCAAGTGCACCTGACGGCCTGAGGGGGTTGCAGCGGCTGGCGTTGCGCGGGCCGTGGTCACGCCGACTTGCCCGTTGGTCTGATTTTCCGTGCCGAGAAGGCCCTGCGACGGACCGTTGCGACCCGGGCAAAAGACGCCGCCCGCGGCGGCCGGCACGGCGCCCGCACGAATCGGGCCGGCGGCCCATGCGCGAGCGCTCAAGTCGCGCGCTACCGGCTCTATTGGGGGCGGCATGAACTTGCCGCCCATCCTGTGCCTGCCCGCACGCACGCCGGCGATTGCGGCCACGCTGGCCGCGGACGGAGGGCAGACTGGGGGTCGCCTATTGCTGCGGCGGTCGGCCTGAACAAGTGTGGTGACGCCGGGCGCAGCCGGCGCGCGGCCCATGCGCATTCACGCCTAGCCTTGCCGGCACCACGCTGGCCACCGAACAACCCGCAATGCCGGCCAGGCGCGGCCCACAGCCCAGCCCAGCCCAGCCCAGCCAGGCCTGGCCTGGCCTGGCCTTGCCCGGCCAGGCAAAGCGATCGCTTGCCGGGCACTCAAAAAAAAAAACGCCCATGCATTTCTGCATGGGCGTTTGCGGTTGGGACTGCGGCGCGGTCACCCGCGCGACGCAGGCTCAGACCGTGACGCTTTCGGCCTGCTCGCGGAATTCGTCGATCTGGTCGAAATTCATGTAGCGATAGATGTCGGCCGCCTTGGCGTTCACCACGCCGACCTGGGCGAGGTATTCCTCGTTGGTCGGAATTTTGCCCATCAGCGCGCACACCGCCGCCAGTTCCGCCGAACTCAGATACACGCGGGTATCGATGCCCAGACGGTTGGGGAAATTGCGCGTCGAGGTCGACACCGCCGTGCTGCCCTTGCGGATTTGCGCCTGGTTGCCCATGCACAGCGAACAGCCGGGCATTTCCATGCGCGCACCGCTCTTGCCGAGCACGCCGTAATAGCCTTCCTCGTTGAGGATCATGGCGTCCATTTTGGTGGGCGGCGCGATCCACAGGCGGGTCGGGATATCCGACTTGCCGTCGAGGATTTTTCCCGCGGCGCGGAAGTGACCGATATTGGTCATGCAGGAGCCGATGAACACCTCGTCGATCTTGTCGCCGGCAACCGCGGACAGGGTTTTCACGTCGTCCGGATCGTTCGGGCAGGCCAGGAGCGGCTCGGTGATTTCACTCATGTCGATGTCGATCACCGCGGCGTATTCGGCATCGGCATCCGGCGCCAGCAGGGTACCGTTGGCGATCCAGTCTTCCATGGACTTGATACGGCGGCCCAGCGTGCGGCGGTCTTCGTAGCCGTTCGCGATCATCCACTTCATGAGCGTGATGTTGGAACGCATGTACTCGACGATGGGCTCCTTGTTCAGGCGCACCGTGCAACCCGCGGCCGAGCGCTCGGCCGACGCGTCGGACAGTTCGAACGCCTGTTCGACCTTGAGGTCGGGCAGGCCTTCGATTTCCAGGATACGGCCGGAGAAAATGTTCTTCTTGCCCTTTTTCTCGACGGTGAGCAGGCCGGCCTTGATGCCGTAGTACGGAATCGCATTCACGAGGTCGCGCAGCGTGATGCCGGGCTGCAACTTGCCCGTGAAACGCACCAGCACGGATTCCGGCATGTCGAGCGGCATCACGCCGGTGGCCGCAGCAAACGCCACCAGACCGGAACCGGCCGGGAAAGAAATGCCGATCGGGAAGCGGGTGTGCGAATCGCCGCCGGTACCGACCGTATCCGGCAGCAGCAGGCGGTTCAGCCAGGAGTGGATCACGCCGTCGCCCGGACGCAGCGACACGCCGCCGCGGGTGGTGATGAAATTGGGCAGCGTGCGGTGGGTTTTGATGTCCACCAGCTTGGGATAGGCCGCCGTGTGGCAGAACGACTGCATGACCAGATCGGCCGAAAAGCCCAGGCAGGCCAGGTCTTTCAGCTCATCGCGGGTCATCGGGCCGGTGGTGTCCTGCGAGCCGACCGTGGTCATGCGCGGTTCGCAGTAAGTTCCCGGGCGTATGCCCTTGCCTTCCGGCATGCCGCAGGCGCGGCCGACCATTTTTTGCGCCAGCGAAAAACCCTTGCCGGAATCGACCGGGGCCTGCGGCAGGCGGAACAGGGTGCTAGGCGGCAGGCCCAGCACTTCGCGCGCCTTGGCCGTGAGGCCGCGCCCGATGATGAGCGGAATGCGGCCGCCGGCACGCACTTCGTCCAGCAGCACGTCGGTCTTGAGCTTGAACTCGGCGATCACTTCGCCGTTCTTGAGCGCTTTGCCGTCATAGGGACGCAATTCGATCACATCGCCCATGTCCATTTTGGACGTATCGAGCTCGATGGGCAGCGCGCCGGCGTCTTCCTGCGTGTTGAAGAAGATGGGCGCGATCTTGCCGCCCAGGCACACGCCGCCGAAGCGCTTGTTGGGCACGAACGGAATGTCGTCGCCGGTCCACCACAGCACGGAATTGGTGGCCGATTTGCGCGACGAACCGGTACCGACCACGTCACCGACATAAGCCACCGGATGGCCCTTGGCCTTGAGCGCTTCGAGCTGCTTGATGGGGCCGACCTTGCCCGCCTCGTCGGCTTCGATGCCGGGACGCGGGTTTTTCAGCATGGCCACGGCGTGCAGCGGAATGTCCGGACGGCTCCAGGCATCCGGCGCGGGCGACAGGTCGTCGGTATTGGTTTCGCCGGTTACCTTGAACACCGTGACGGTAAGCGACTGCGG
>JAEUNN010000317.1 GCA_016791085.1 Rhodocyclaceae bacterium
AACAGGTTGGCGGCGCTGACGGGGCGGCGCCGGTCGCTCCCTTCCGGCACGATGATGGGCGTGAAATCGGCGTCCCACAGTTTGCCGGTCAGCGCAGCTTTGGCGCCGGCGGCGGACCATTGCAGCTTGTAATAGACGCCGTCCCTGGCGTCGATATTCACGCTCGCGGGTTTTTTGTGCAGGAATAAAAGCGCGTACTCCAGCGGCACCAGATCGCCGCGCGTGAATTCGCGCTCCGCGCCGTACGGAAAATGGCAAATCTGCTGGGTCGGGCCGGTCAGGCACTTGAACGGCCGCATGGCCAGGAAGCGCTCCTCGAAGCGTGTTTCGTCCAGCTTGACGTCGAATTGCCAGCGATCCGGACCCAGGCTGCGGAAGGTGATGCTGCCGATATCCACGCGTTCGCCGTCCGCATTGCCGAGCACCAGACGATGCGTGCCGTCGAACTCGGCCGCGCCCGCCGCGCAAGCCGCACTAGCCAGCCAGGCGCCCAGGGCGCGGCGCGTCAGAGTCGATGCCATGCGAATTCTCCCGGAACAGGTGCGCGCCGCGATGGCGCATGCGTGAGCTTAACGCGGAATGCCGCGCAGCGGGGCGAAACGCGGCGCGCGCGGCGGCCGCCGGCAGCGCCTCAGCCGGCGCTGCGCTGTGCCGCCGCGGCGTCGATACGGCGCGGCGGCAGGATAAATTCGCGCGGCGACGTGACGAGGCGCCGCAGCAAACTTCGGACGAACTGGCTGCGCTGTGCAAAATCCACCTCGCGCGCTTTCATGGCCAGCCAAAGCGCCAGGCTGAAACTTACGGTCAGATTGACGCAGCCGATCGCCGCCACGCCCAGGCCGGTGCTGATCAATTCCTCTCGCGTCAGGCGAAAATCCAGCGCCACGGCGGCAAAGCCGAAATTTGCCGACGAAAAAGTGATGTGGCGTATATCCACGAGCAGCCCGAGCAGCACGCCCAGCGCGCTTACGCCGCCCAGCATGAGCCCGAAATAGAAACTGCCGGCCAGCGCGCCCAGGTGGCCACGTATGTAATCGGCGATGCGCCCCAGGCGCTGTTCGCCGAGCAGGCGCCGCGGCAGGCGCAATTGCCGGATGCGCTGCGGAATCTGGTCATACACCGCCTTGTTGTCGTAATAGCCGGCAATGAGGCCGGACAGGAACAGGCAGATGCCCGCGAAGCCCGCATAGATGACCGCCGGCGAATCCAGCGGGTGTATGTCGGCCAGCATGGAGCGTGCTTTGTCGGGACTGACGAAAGCGTTGCCCGCGAATGCCGCCCAGGCCCAGGCGATGACCATCGCGGTCGGAATCGCCAGCAGCACGTTGCCCAATATGGCCACCAGCTGGCTGCGTATCGTGGCCGCGGTCAGGCTGACCAGATCGTCCAGATTGCGCTGTCCGCCCTCGATTTCGTGGATGCTGGCGGCAATGGTTGCGGCGGTCATGGCCGGCTGTTTGGTGGCCACGGTGAAATGCAGCAGATGGATGAACATGAAGCCGAACGAATAATTCAGGCTGAACAGTATGGCTTCGGTCAGCGGCGCCAGGTGCTGGACCGCGATGAACACCTTCAGCATGGCCATGAAGGCGACGATGAGCCCGGCGCCCAGGCCCGAACGCAGCAGTGCAAAATACTCCGGGCGCGTGGTCGTGATGTAGTGTTCGCCCGTGCGGCTGGCGTTTTCGGTCACGCGCAAGGCGATCAGATCGAGGTTGCGCTGGATGTGGCTGCGCACTTCGTTATGGCGTTTGCGCGCTTCGACCAGGCGCTTGAACAGCAGCACGATGTGGCCCAGCACTTCGCCGTTCGCTGCGTTGTCGCGATAGTCCGCCAACAGTTGCAGCAGTTGTTCCGTGCGGCGTATGTTCTGCTGCAGGCGCACGACCAGGAAGGTGAGGCTCACGCTGGTACCGTCCTGCGCGGCCGTGCGGCGCACGCGCGTGAGCACTTCCTTGCACTGGTCCAGCAGCACGCCGACGTGCAGATGGTCGGCGCCGATGTGGGCCGGGTCGCCCAGCCACTGCCGATAGCCATCCAGAACCTGACACAGCTCGGCGTTCTGGCGCAAAAACGGCGACTCGAACTGTTCTAGGCTGGGTTCGATGCGCAACAGTTCCGGCTCCAGCCCCATCGCGGCAATGCGGTAGGACAGCACCTGCACGGCTTCGACCAGTTCGCCCAGCGTGTACATAAGTTCTGGCGCGCGCGCCGGCGCCTCGTCGAAACGTAGCGCTGCGAGCAGCTTTTGCCAAACATCATCCGGCACCGCGCGCACCCATATCCAGTCCGAATCGCGCGCGAACACCATGCCCAAAGTGTCGCGCAACTGATCAGCGTGCAGCGCTTCGGGCAGCAACTTGCAGAAGGTCCTGCGCCACAGTTCGGAAAAAAAACCCGTGCCGGGCAGGATGCCGCTATCGGCATAGAGCGCGACCTGTTTGCGCGCGCCCAGCAGTGCCAGCAGTCCACTGCGCAGACCGCTGCGCCATGCCGCATGTTCGGCCAGCAGGGCGCACAGCGCGTTGATATGCACGGCGGCCTGGGCAGCGTCGCGCGGCCGGTGCGGGCGCACGTGGTCGGCCAGCTGCTGGAATAGCGGTAGCGGGTCCTGGGTGTGCTGGCGTTCCGCAAAGCGGTCGAGAATATTTTTCATCGGCAGGTCTGGTGCCCGAAGGCACCGGTCGGTACGGAGGGTTGTCCGCAGCGCCCAGGGCGCGAGGTGGGGCTGCGAAGGCGCCCGCGACGCGGCGCGGACGGGTTTCTCGCGGGGGCGCGCGCGTCGTGCCGGTCGGGCTCCGGCCGGATGGTGCCGGCAGTA
>JAEUNN010000353.1 GCA_016791085.1 Rhodocyclaceae bacterium
ACGCCTTGGTCGAGATGAGCTTCATTCACAAGCATTATCGCCATTTGCGATAAACAGCAATCGACGCAGGCGATAGGGACAACGGGGGCGCGAGGTGTGCTGGGAATTGCGGCGAGTAAGGTCGCGCGGAATGCCTTTCGCGGCTGGTTAGCGGCACGCAAGTCGCGCCGGAGCATTCGATTAAAGGCGGAAAGTATTAGGGCGTGCGGATTGATTGGCGCAATTCCCTTCGGCGATTGCACCCTACGCGGGCTACGCGGGCCGCGCACGCTACGCCTCGCACGGCGGCCCGAACGAGGATTTGGTCGAATCCATCGCTTACTACAATACGGAAGGGAGGCGCAGCCGTCGGACTACCTGGTTCCGCACGGGTTGGTCGGGCCATGGGTCAAAGCCGGGCAAAGTGCAGCATTCATTCTCCGCTCCGCCGAACAGGAATCGAACATGCCGATAATGGATCTCTTGTCGGAGGATTGCATCAGCCTTGATCTGCGCGCCACCAGCAAGCTTGGGGTGTTGGCGGAACTGGTGGATATCCTTGATGGTGCGGGCAAGCTGAAGGACCGCGAGGGTTTTCTGCAGGCGGTGCTGGCACGGGAGGCCACGGGCAGTACCGGACTGGAGCAAGGTGTCGCGATTCCACATGCACGCAGTGACAGCGTGCGCGAGGCGGGAATCGCGTTCGGCGTGGCGCGTGCCGGTGTCGACTTTGCGGCACTGGACGGGCAGCCATCCCACTTCTTCATGCTGATCGCGGAGCCGGAGGATGTAGACAGCCGCCACCTGGATATTCTGGCCTCCGCTTCCTGCCACCTGATCGATGCCGATTTCCGGCGGCGTCTGCTCGAGGCCGCTACGGCCGCCGATGTGGTGCGGCTGTTCGCGGGCGACGAGCCGGTGGCGCCGCCTCCGGAGGGCGAAGGCAGAAGTGTGGTGCTGGTGGCAGCGGTAACGTCCTGTCCGGCAGGCATTTCGCACACTTACATGGCGGCGGATTGCCTGCGCAAGACTGCGAGGCGGATGGGAATCGACATCAAGGTTGAGACCCACGGTGCAGTCGGGGTGATGGACCGGCTCTCTTCCGCGGACATCGAACGCGCAGAGGCCGTGGTCCTGGCGGTGGGGCGCAAAATCAGCAAGGATCGCTTTGCCGGAAAGCGGGTCATCGAAGTTCGGGTTGCCGATGCCATCCGCAATCCGGAAAAGCTGTTGGTTCGGGCGCTGGAAGGCAAGGGGAGCATTCAGGATGATGCGGGCGAACATGCCGAAACCTGGGGCGCGGGCTATCGGGTGTCCGACCTTTATCGCCATCTGATGAACGGCGTATCCAATGTGCTGCCGTTTGTCATAGCCGGTGGCATCCTGATTTCCCTGTCTTCCCGTTTCGGAGTTGATTCCACCAGCCTCGGCCCGGCGGACCACCATGCCTGGGTGGCATGGCTGATGCGGCTTGGCGGGCCGGACGGCGCATTCGGACTAATGGTGCCGGTGCTGGCCGGCTTCATAGGCCGCAGCATCGCGGACCGGCCGGGTTTCATGCCGGCCATGGTGGGCGGTTTCATCATGGCCCAGGCCGGGGCGGGATTTATAGGCGGCATGCTGGCCGGTCTGGCCGGCGGTTATGGCGTGCAACTGGCCAAGCACATCTGCCGTGTGCTTCCGCAACGCTTAGTGGCGATCCGCGATATTCTGATCTATCCGTTCTTGGGGCTGTTGTGCGTCGGCGGATTTGTGTTCCTGCTGATCGAGCCGGTCGTTGTGCTCAATCACGGGCTGGCGCAGTGGCTACGCGGGCTGGAACTCGGGGGCAGGATATTGCTCGGGGCATTGCTGGGCGGCTTGATGGCGGCCGATATGGGCGGGCCGATCAACAAGGCTGCATTTACTTTCGGGATTATCGCGATCGAAACCGGCAACTATCTGCCGCAAGCCGCCGTGATGGCGGGGGGCATGGTGCCGCCGCTTGCGCTGGGCATCGCAAGCATGCTGTTTGCCAGCCGCTTCAACGAAACCGAACGCCACTCCGGCACAGCTTGCCTCCTGATGGGCGCTTGCTTCATCACGGAGGGAGCCATGCCGTATGCGGCGGCCGATCCCCGGCGAGTCATTCCGTCGTGTGTTCTGGGCGCATCGGCGGCGGGTGCGCTGTCGATGGCGTTCGGCTGCGAATTGTTGGTCCCGCATGGCGGCGTGTTCGTGATACCGCTGGTCCGGCATTGGCCGGAATACCTGCTCGCGATATCGAGCGGCGCCCTGCTGGCAGCATGCCTGGTCGGCATGCTGAAAAGGCCACAGCCGCGGTAAGCAGGGAGTCGAAACGGAATCAGAAGCGGAATCAGGGTAGCGGAATCAGTAGCGGAATCAGGGCAGAGTGAAGTATAGTGTGCCACCATCGACCCCCCCGTTTTGGAGCAAGCTTGCACTTGGAAATTGCGTCGCGCTGAACCCGGTTTCCGCGCGGGAGTTTCCGAATCTGGAGTCGGGCCCGATGGAGGGTAAACCGGCACCAAAATTGAAATGGCTGCGGGTATTTCAATTGGGGTTGATTTTTGTTGGATGGAAATGCTGTGGTCCAGCGTAACATGCCCGGACTGACTCGATGTAAATTCCGCAGGCGGATGAGACAATTATTTCTCCCAGGGCCTGTCCTATTGCTTGCGACAGCATGGCTAAGTGGAAGCCCATCTCGACTTGCTACATGGATGTTGATTGTCCTGTTCTTTGTTTCAGTACCATGTAGTCTCGCGTTCCCTATTACCGGATGGCAATCACGAGCTGCGAAAGAAGATGGAGCCTAAAATGGGTCAATAGGTTAAAATTGTCCAGGTTTAAATGGGCGAGGATCAACTTGTTTTCCAAAACCGGCTTTTCAAGTCGCATCTTCACCGATGCGCAGAGCCGCGTCGTGCGGCGCACCGATGCGCTCGACCGCACGACGGTCCATGGCTATGACGAGCGTGGCGATCGCACATCGAGCCAGTTGGAAAGCGTATTGGACTTGCCTTGTTCTGAAAGACGAGGCTAATCTATTATTTCCACGCGGCCGTTTTGCAACCATAAATTGACGTATGCACCGCATTGATGTGGCGGCTTTCAAGTACATCCTGCTCGTCGCCGCGATAGCCATGAGCCTGCCGATGTCTGGCTCGATAGGGTTATTAAGAGAAATCGACACGCTGACCTACGCCTGGCACTTTCCGTCCGGAGATCCTGTCGATGTACCCATCGTGTTTATCGACTACACCAATGCGACGGCCGACTATTTGGGTCACCCGGACCTGCGGCGAGAAAGCATCGCCGCCTTGATAGAAAAGCTCATGCCATACAGGCCGGCAGTCGTCGCGATTGACGCCTACTTTCCGGACCGCCGGGATGCGGCGGGCGACCAGGCACTAGTCGAGGTCGCGCGTCGCTACCGCAATCTGGTGTTTGGCGCGAAAGTGTTCGGCAAATCGTTCGGCGATACCGGGATGTTCCCTGAACTGACCGAGGCGCGGCCTGCGGCCGGCTACCTGGACGCGCAAAGTTGCGCATCGCGCCCGGGCATATTGGACGGCATACCGGTTGTGCCCGGGCTTGAGGGGCAAAGCTTTCCGGAAGTGATCGCACAATTGTATTTGCGCGGCAAAGGCATCCGCGCAGGCAGCGTGCATGGAACGAAGCCCAGGTCGGCGCTGGAATCCGGCTTGGACACAGTCGAGGTAACAGATTGCAGGCTCATAAACTTCAGTGCGAGCCCGAAAACAATCAGGCGGATCGAGTTTCACACTGTGCTTTCTGGCGCGGTTCATCCAGACGATTTTTCGGACAAGATTGTTCTGGTCGGGTTTTCAGCCAAAGGAAAGGATCTGCATCTGGCGCCAATCGGCAAGCCTACGATGATTCATGGGACACAGATCGTTTATTTTGCCGTCGTGAGCGCCGCGCAACAATCCTGGGTACGGCTCCCGACGTCCCCGCTCGTGCCGGTTTTCTTGATCCTGGTTCTGCCCGCTGCTGTCGTATGGATCGGGAACAGGATGAAGTCCAATATGCACATGGCGGCTTTCGCTGTGGCGCTACCGGCCGTTATGGTCATTTCGCAGAAACTGATTTTCTCGGTGTGGAGAATGCATTTCGCGTTAAGTGAGTTTATCTGGGTTTTCGCCTGCGCTCTGCTGTTCGTCTGCATCTGGGGTAACAGACAGGAAAAATGTCCGGCCGTCACCCGGTGCTCCAGGGTCTAAGGTCGATGAGACCGCAAGGGTTTGTGCACGTTGTCGGGTAAGCCGGCGTGCCGGGCGGCACGCTTGCGCATGCCGTGCCGACTGCAGGACGGTTGCGCCTTGGGTTGATCGCACGAAGGTTTCAGCGCGCCATGCTCGCGATGTGATTCAGTTTCCGGAACCTTGCATTTGCCACCCGTGCTTCTGTCGTGGCCTGGGTAGGGCTGGAACTACCTGCGCAACGGG
>JAEUNN010000416.1 GCA_016791085.1 Rhodocyclaceae bacterium
GGCTTGCCGGTTGTAGGGGCGTACGCTCCGGCCAAAGCTTTACGCCCATCCTTGCAACATGCATCATGGCGCCAGCCCGGCCTTGCCATCCCGGTGCCGGGCGCTACTGCGAGGAGGGCAGCATGGCAACGATGGTCCCGCGCCGCGGCGCGCAAATTTTGCTCGAAGCGCTGGAAAGCGAAGGAGTGGAATACATATTCGGCAATCCCGGCACGACGGAACTGCCGCTTATCGACGCGCTCCTGGACCGCAACAAGATTCATTATGTTTGGGGCTTGCAGGAAGCCGCCGTGGTCGCCATGGCCGACGGCTACGCCCAGGCTTCGGGCAAACCCGGTTTCATCAATCTGCATACCGCAGGCGGATTGGGTCACGGCATGGGTAATCTGCTCAATGCCCGCGTGTCCGGCACGCCGTTGGTCGTGACGGCCGGACAGCAGGACGCACGCCACGCGATATCCGATCCGCTGCTGCAGGGTGACCTCGTGGCGATCGCCGCACCGATTGCCAAATGGGCGCTCGAAATGTCCACGCCGGAACAGATTCCGGTGCTGGTCCGGCGCGCGTTCCAGGATTGCCGCGACACGCCGCCCGGACCGGTATTCCTGTCCTTGCCCATGAACGTCATGGAAGCCATGAGCGCGGTGGAAATTCCGCCCGTGTCGCGCGTGGACCGCCGTCCCGTCGCAAGCGCGCTGCCGGAGCTTGCGGACGAACTTGCCGGCTACACGCCGGGGCGCATCCTGATCGTTGCCGGGGACGAAATTTCCACCCATGATGCCTACCGCGAAGTGGTCGAGGTGGCGGAAATTCTGGCCGCGCCGGTGTACGGTTCGTCCTGGCCGGCGCACATTCCCTACCCGACCGCGCACTATCTGTGGCGCGGCAACCTGCCCACCAAAGCCACCGAAATCGCCGCCATCGCCCGCGACTACGATTGTGTGTTCGCGATGGGCGGCAAATCCTTCATCACCGTGCTGTATACCGACGCCTCGGCGCTGCCGGAGGGCTGCGAACTGTACCAGTTGTCCGTGGACGGGCGCGACCTCGGGCGCACCTATCCGACGCGGCTGTCGCTGGTGGGGGACATCCAGTATTCATTGCGCGAATTGAACAGTTTGCTCCGCACGCGCCTGGAAGGGCGCGAGGCGGCGTTCGAAGCCGCGCGCACGGCCGCGCGCCAGGCCGACCGCGAACGCCGCGAATCCTTGCTGGCCCAGGCCGCGTCCTACGACGGCCGGGCCACTATCCATCCGCTCGTGGCGGCGCGCGAACTGGCATTGGGCATAGGTCCCAGCACGCCCATCGTCGATGAAGCGCTGGCCACGGCCGCCCATTTGCGCAAATTCCTGAACAACCAGCGCACGCGTCAATATTCCTTCATGCGCGGCGGGGCGCTGGGCTGGGGCATGCCGGCGGCGATAGGCTTTTCGCTGGGCATAGGCCGGCAGCCCGTGGTATCGCTGGCCGGTGACGGCGCCGCCATGTACACGCCGCAGTCGCTATGGACGGCGGTCAATGAAAAATTGCCGGTCACTTTCGTGATCGTGAATAACCGCGAGTACAACATACTCAAAAACTTCATGCGCTCGCAATCGCATTACACCTCGGCGCGCACGGGGCGCTTCATCGCCATGGACATGAACGATCCGCCCATCGATTTCCTGGCGCTGGCGACGTCCATGGGAGTGCCGGCGCTGCGCATTACCGATGCCGCGGAAATCCGCCCGCGCGTGGCGGAGGCGATCGCCTCGGGCAAGCCCAATTTGATAGAAATCGTGATCGACACGGCCTGATGCCGGCCGCCTGCCGGTTGCGCGCGCGGCCGCATCCTCAGCCCGACTGCAGTAACTGGCGCAAGGCGTACAGGGCTTCCAGTGCGGCGCGCGGGCTCATGTCGTCGATGTCGAGCGCGGCCAGCTTGTCCAGCACCGGGTGGCTGGTGGGTTCGGGCGGCGGCGGCGGCGGGGCGAACAGGTCGGCCTGTATGCCGTCGCTTACCTGGCGCGCTTCCAGCGCCTGCAACTGGCGCCGCGCATCGCGCAATGCCGCCGCCGGCACGCCCGCCAGCGCGGCGACTTCTATGCCGTAGGACTGGCTGGCGGGCCCGTCCTCGATGGCATGCAGAAACACCACCGAGCGGCCGTGCTGCACGGCCGACACATGCACGTTCGCGCATTCCAGGCTGGTCTGCGCCAATAGCGTCAATTCGAAATAGTGCGTGGCGAACAAGGTGTAGCAGCGGTTGCGCTCGATCAGATGGCGCGCGATCGCGTGTGCCAGCGCGACGCCGTCGAAGGTTGAGGTGCCGCGACCTATTTCGTCCATGAGCACCAGGCTGTTGGGGCCGGCGCCATTTAGAATGGCCGCGGCTTCGGTCATTTCGACCATGAAGGTCGAGCGCCCCGAAGCGAGGTCGTCGGAAGCGCCTATGCGCGTGTAGAGCGCATCGAACGGCCCCAGCCGCGCTGCGTCGGCCGGCACGTAACTGCCGCAATGGGCGAGCAGCACGATCAGCGCGGCCTGCCGCATATAGGTGGATTTGCCGCCCATATTGGGGCCGGTCACCAGCAACATGCGGCGCGTGGCGTCCATGCGCAAATCGTTGGGCACGAAATTTTCGACCTGACGCTCCACCACCGGATGGCGCCCGCGCAGCACTTCCAGCCCGGGCGCGGCAGTAAATTGCGGGCGATACCAGTCGTAGCGCTGCGCCGCCTCGGCCAGCGCGGCCAGTCCGTCCAGCAAGGCCAGCGCGCGCGCCGCGCCCTGCAGCGCGGCGATATGCGCGGCCAGGCGCTGCAGCAGTTCGTCCCACAACTGGCGCTCGCGCGCGATGGCGCGTTCCTGTGCCGACAGCGCGCGGTCTTCGAAAGCTTTGAGTTCCGGCGTGATGTAGCGCTCGGCATTTTTTAGCGTCTGGCGGCGGCGATAGTCGTCCGGCACGCGCGCGGCATTGGCGTGCGTGACTTCGATGTAAAAGCCGTGCACCTTGTTGAATTCCACGCGCAGATTGGCGATGCCGGTGCGGGTGCGCTCGCGCGTTTCGAGTTCGGTCAGGAAACTGCCGCAGCCCGCCTGCAGGGCGCGCAACTCGTCCAGGTCGGCGTCGTGGCCGTCCGCGATCACGCCGCCGTCGCGCAGGTTCAGGGACGGTTCCGGCGCGATCGCGGCGGCCAGCATGGGCGCGACTTCGGGCGCGGCGGCAAGTCGCCCAATCAGTTCGACCAGCAAATTTGCGCCGGGCTGGGTGGCCGCCAGCGCCGCGGCAATGCCGGGCAGGCGCTGCATGGCGTCGCGCAACGCGGATAGGTCGCGCGGGCGTGCGCTCTTCAGCGCCACGCGCGCGGTGATGCGTTCCAGGTCGGCCATTCCGGCCAGGGCCTTGAGCACTTGCGCCGGCCCGGCGGCGAGCAGATCGGCGATCGCGTCGTGGCGCGCGCCGGCGCGCGCGCGGTCGGCCAGCGGGTGGTGCAAGCTGTGGCGCAGCCAGCGCGTACCCATGGAGGTGGACGCGAAATCGACCAGCGACAGCAAGGTCGGTGCGGATTC
>JAEUNN010000440.1 GCA_016791085.1 Rhodocyclaceae bacterium
TGGCGCGTGATGTCGGTGGCCATCACGTAAAAGCTGGCGACCGCGCCGCCGGCGTCGAAATCGGGCACCAGCGTGATTTCCAGGAAAATGCGCTGGTCCGCGTGCGGTTGCACGCGCTCGTAGGTGACTGCCTCGCCCTGCAGCACGCGCTGCACGTAAGGATCGATAGCCGGATAGATGGTCGGCCCGAGTATTTCCGACACCGGCTTGCCGATTATGTCCAGCACGCGCGCGCCGAACAGTTCGGCGTAGGGCTCGTTGGCGAACTGGCAGATGCATTGCGCGTCGTACTGGGCGATATAGGCCGGCACGTTGCGCGTGATCATGAGCAATTGTTCTTCGCGCCGCCGCAGCGCGGTTTCGGCTGCCTTGCGCTGCGTGAGGTCGCGCGTGAAACTCAGGTGCGCATAGACCTTGCCGTCGTCGTCATGTACCGGCGTGGAGCGCGTGAGCACGGGGCGGCGTGTTCCCTGGCGTCCGACCAGCAGATGTTCGAGCGTGCCGGGCTTGCCCTGCAAAACCTGGCGGTGCAAATCTATGAAGTCCGGGCGTACGTGCTCGGCGATGAATTCGAACAGGTTGGGGAGATCTGCGGCGGGTTCCAGCTCGAGCATGGCCAGGCCGGAACGGTTGATGTGCAGAACTTCGCCATCCTCGGCGATCAGCACCACGCAATCGGGGGTGCCGTCTATCATCGCGCGCAGACGCGATTCGCTCTCGCGCAGCGCGGCTTCGGTGCGGCGCGCCTGGGTAATGTCCCGCGTGATCCACAGCCTGGCGCCGGGCAGGCCCGGCCCGAAGCGTACCGGCGCGGTCACGCGATGCAGGATGCGTCCGTCCTTGAGGCGCACCTCGTCGCGGATCACGGCTTCCGGATCGTCGTGGCAGGTACGTATGCGGGCCGCAAAATCGGCACCGTCCTGCACATTTCTTTCGACCGCGGCGATCGCAAATTCACTCGATCGTACCGGTCCGGCCTGTTCCGGAATGCCCCACAACTGCAGGAATTCGCGGTTGTGGGCAAGCCAGGTGCCGGCTGGCGCGACCAGCAGCAAGCCGTCGCCCGCCGCGCTGCCCAGGCTTTCGATCAGCCCGTTTTCGGTATTCGAGACGGTAAGGCCGCGGCGCCGCACGGCCAGTTTGTCGGCGGCGGCTTCGGCCAGCAGGGAAAGCATTTCGCGCAGCGGCGCGGGCCACTCGCGCGGCGCGCGGTCGGCCAGGAACAGGCAGCCCAGCACGCCCATGTCCGGGTCCGCCAGCGGCAGCGCCGCAAACGCGTGCAATTCACCGTCTACATCCAGCAGGGGATCGGCCGCAAAACGCCCGTCGGCGGCGGCGTCAGCCACGAAAAGGGCTGTGCGGCCTTGTTGCAGCAGTGCGGCGATAGCCCCGGAAATAACTGCCATTGGCGCCGGCAACCCCTTGCCGGCCTTGAGCCAGACTTGTTCGGAGTCGAACACGGCCATGGAGACTATTTGTGCCGGACAAAGCTCCGCGCAGGCCGCGACGATACGGTCGAACTCTGCCGCGGACGGCATGTCCAGCAATGCCTGGCGTGCCAGCCGCAACAGCCTCTCCCTTTCGGTGCGTGCGAAAGGCTGGTCCATTTTTATGTTCCGGCCGCAGCGGCCGATCTCCCCCTTCTAGTGAGCGCTGAAGTGTAACAGCAGCAGGGGTTTCCTGCACCCGTGCCATGCCCGGGCGCCGCGCCATGACGAGCTCAAGTGCGCCTTCACTGCAACGGCATAGGTGCCGCCCAGCTTGCTGCGGGGACTACGGCCAGAGCGGGGAGCGTAGCGGTTCAGCGCCGCGCCGGGGTGGCGCTGCAAAGGCGCAGGCCGATCTGCAGGAATTCGTCCCACAGGTCGCCCTCGGCGACGCCTTTCACGATACGGTCTATGCGCGCCGCGTGCATGAGCGCGAGCCGCAGCACCGGCGCCGACAGGCGCGCGAGGGCTGCGCGGTATTCCGCCTGGCGCGCGCCGAATACGCGCGCGGCCTTGAGCGCCTCGTCCACGCTGCGCCCTGCGTCGACGGCGTTTCTGGCCTGCAAGAGGGTGCGCGTTTCCGATGCGACTATCCACAGCAGGAGCGGCGCCGCCACCGCCTCCGCGCGCAAGGCGCCGGTAAGCCGCGCGAGCCGGGCGGGATTGCCGGCCAGCAGCGCGGCCCGATAATGTTCCACGTCATAGCGTGCCACGTCGAGCACGGCATCCTGCACGGCGCAGAGGTCCAGTTCACCGGGGCCGTGCAACAGCGACAGTTTGACGATTTCCTGATGCGCGGCGAGCAGGTTGCCTTCCACGTGGGCGGCGATGAAATCCAGCGCTTCCGATGTGGCGCTTTGTTTTTGCCGTGCCAGGCGGCCGGCGATCCAGGCCGGCAGCTGGGCGAGGCCGGGCGCGTTGAACTCGACCATCAGGCCGTTTTCTTCCAGCGCCGCGAACCAGGCCGTCTTGACCGTGGCCCAGTCGAGTTCCGGCAGGGTGATCAGGGTGACGACGCCGGGCGTGGTGCGCCGGCTATAGGCACTAAGTGCCGCCGCGCCTTCCTTGCCGGGTTTGCCGTTGGGGATGCGCAGGTCTATCAGCTTGTCGCCGCCGAACAGCGACATGTTGGCGGCCGCCTGGTCCAGGTTGGCCCACTTGAAACCGCCGCCCGCCACCAGCACCTCGCGCTCCGCGTAGCCGGCGGCGCGCGCACGGGCGCGCACCGCATCGGCCGCTTCGATCACCAGCAGGGGTTCGTCGCCATACAGTACGTAAAGCGGGGTCAGTTCGCGCGCTAGGCGGGTTTCGAACTGGGCGGGCGAGACGCGCGGCATGGCGGGGCGGGACGCGCGCGTCAGCCCTCGATGCGCGCGGCCGCGAGGCGGCGCAATATCTGCTGCACCAGATCTTTCTGCATGTCGCGGTAAATGAGCGCTTCTTCCTGCTGTTTGGCGAGCACCAGGCTGTCGTCGAAAGTCATGTCGCGGCGCACCACGATTTCGCTGTCCGGCACCAGTACCTGGCCGTTCGCATCGACGACGCGGAAGCCGAAGCGCGCACGCAGTTCGAACTCGCGCACGCGCCCCGAGGCATTCAGGCTCAGGATGGATTTTTCACGCTGGTCGCGCAGGATCACGATGATGGCCTGGGCTTCTTTGGGCGAATCGGCCACCTGCGCCTTGCTGGACGTGCGTATGCCGCGCTTGAGCAGACTGCTAAGTTCGGAGCCGCGCGTGTCGGGCACGAATACGCTCTGGAACGGCAAATCCTGCTGGCCGCGCAAATGGAAGCCGCAGCCTGCGAGCAGGGTGCCGAACAGCACCAGGCCCAGCGAAGCCAGGCGCCGGCCGGGGCGTTTCACGAAGTCAGACCACCACATTGACCAGCCTTCCCGGCACCAGCACCACACGGCGTATGCTGCGCCCTTCGACATGTTTTTGCGCCACAGCGTCGGCGCGCACCACGGCTTCCACGGCCGCCTGGTCGGCATCGGCGGGTACGCGTACGGAGCCGCGCGTCTTGCCGTTGATCTGCAGCACCAGGTCGATTTCGTCGCGCCGCAGCGCCGCCTCCAGCGGCTGCGGCCAGGGCGCCTTCAGGATGTCGCTGCCGTAGCCCAGTTCGGCCCACAGCGCGTGCGCGATGTGTGGGGTGATCGGCGACAGCAGGCGCAGCAGGATGGACAAGCCTTCCTGCGCGACCGCGCGCGCTTGCGCGTCGGCGAGCGGCAGTTTTTCCAGCGCATTGTGAATTTTCATGGCCGCGCTGGCGACCGTGTTGAACTGCAGTTTCAGCAGATCGTAGGTGGCCTGTTTGAGGTTGGCATGGACTTCACGGCGCACTGCGGCGAGCGCTTCGGGCAGTTTGGCGTCGCTCTCGAGCGTAGCGTCGCCGGGCGTGCGCGCGACCGCGTACTGATGTGCGAAGGCCCACACCCGGCGCAGGAAGCGGTAGGCGCCGTCCACGCCCGAATCGCTCCATTCCAGCGTCTGTTCCGGCGGGCTTGCGAACATCATGAACAGGCGCGCGGTATCGGCGCCATATTCTTCCATGAGCGACTGCGGATCGACGCCATTGAGCTTGGACTTGGACATGGTGCCCATGCCCTGGTAGTCGACCGGCAGGCCGTCCTCGCGTGCGGTGGCGCCGGTCACGCGGTTTTGCGCGTCGCGGATCACGTCCAGTTCGTCCGGCGCGTAATAGCGCACGCCGCCCTGTTCGGTGCGGCGCGAAAAGATGTAATTGAGCACCATGCCCTGCGTGAGCAGGCGCGAAAACGGTTCGTCGCAGCCCAGCAGTCCGATGTCGCGCATCACCTTGCTCCAGAAGCGCGAATACAGCAGGTGCAGGATGGCGTGCTCGATGCCGCCTATGTACTGGTCCACCGGCAGCCAGTAAGCGGCGCGCTGGTCCACCATGGCCTGGTCCGAGCCGGGACAGCAGAAGCGCGCGTAATACCAGGACGAATCGACGAACGTGTCCATGGTGTCGGTTTCGCGCCGTGCCGGCGCGCCGCACTTGGGGCAGGTGCAGCGAACGAAATCGTCGCGCTTGGCGAGCGGGTTGCCGCTGCCGTCGGGCACGCAATCTTCCGGCAGCACCACCGGCAGATCGGCGTCGGGCACCGGCACCGTGCCGCAGGACTCGCAATGTATGACCGGTATCGGGCAGCCCCAGTAGCGCTGGCGCGAAATGCCCCAGTCGCGCAGGCGGTACTGCACTTTCTTTTCGCCCAGGTTCTGCGCGGCCAGATCGGCGGCGATGGCATCGACGGCGGCGCCATAGGCGAGCCCGTCATACTTGCCGGAATTCACGCAGCGCCCGTTTTCCTTGTCGGCATACCAGTCCTGCCAGGCATCCAGCGTATAGGCCTTGCCCGGCAGGTCTATGACCTGGCGGATGGGCAGGCCATATTTCTTGGCGAACGCGAAATCGCGCTCGTCGTGCGCCGGCACGGCCATCACCGCGCCGTCGCCATAGCCCATGAGCACATAATTGCCGACCCAGACTTCCACGTTGGCGCCGGTCAGCGGGTGGCGCACGAATATGCCGGTCGGCATGCCGGCCTTTTCGAGATTGGCCAAATCCGCTTCCATGATGGAACCGCGCTTGCACTCGTCGACGAAAGCCGCCAACTGCGGGTTGTCGCGCGCGGCGCGCGCCGCGAGCGGGTGTTCCGCGGCCACGGCGCAGAACGTAACCCCCATGATGGTGTCGGCGCGCGTGGTGAATACCCAGAGCAATTCGGACTTGCCGTCCAACTCGTAAGGAAAGGCGAAGCGCACGCCGTAACTTTTCCCTATCCAGTTGGCCTGCATGGTTTTGACGCGCTCGGGCCAGCCCGGCAGCGTGTCGAGGTTATCCAGCAATTCGTCGGCGTAGCGCGTGATGGCCAGGTAATACATGGGGATGGCGCGCTTTTCGACCAGCGCGCCGGTGCGCCAGCCGCGCCCGTCTATGACCTGTTCGTTGGCGAGCACGGTCTGGTCCACCGGGTCCCAATTGACCGTGCCGGTTTTCAGATAGGCGACCCCGCGCTCCAGCATGCGCAGGAACAGCCATTGGTTCCAGCGATAATATTCCGGCGTGCAGGTGGCCAGTTCGCGCTCCCAGTCGATCGCGAAGCCCAGCGACTGCAGCTGCTTTTTCATGTAGGCGATGTTGTCGTAGGTCCAGCGCGCGGGCGGCACGCCGTTTTTCATCGCGGCATTTTCGGCCGGCAGCCCGAACGCGTCCCAGCCCATGGGCTGCAACACGTTGTAGCCCTGCATCATGTGGTAGCGTGACAATACGTCGCCGATGGTGTAATTGCGCACGTGGCCCATGTGCAGCTTGCCGGACGGGTAAGGAAACATCGACAGGCAGTAATATTTCGGCCGGTCGGCCGTTTCCCGGGCGCGGAACGAATCGTTCTGCCGCCAGAATTGCTGGGCGGCCTTTTCAATTTCTTGCGGGTTGTAGCGGTCCTGCATGGGATGGTCCGGGCGTGGATGCCGAGCGGGCAAAACGCGAAATTATACCGGCACGGCGCAGCTTCGGCGGCATCCGGCGGCAAGCCGCCTGCGTAATCCCCATCATGGTCGGGAGGGTGATACATGAAGCGATTATTCGTTGTTGCGGTGTGGTTCCTGAGCATGGCGGCACGCGC
>JAEUNN010000443.1 GCA_016791085.1 Rhodocyclaceae bacterium
GCGGACTATGTCGAAGCGCTGGGCGGGCGGCGTGGCCTCACGCCCAATCTGGACCGCATCGCCGCCGTCGGCATATCTTTTACGCATCTGTACGCGACCGGGTTGCGTACCGTGCGCGGGCTGGAAGCATTGACCCTGTCGCTGCCGCCCACGCCCGGTCACGCCGTGCCCATGCGCCGCCGCAACCTCGGGTTGCCGACTTTGGGCGGGGTGCTCAAAACCGAGGGCTATGTGCCCTTGTACTTTTATGGCGGCTACGCCTATTTCGACAACATGCGCAGTTTTTTCGGCGGCAACGGCTATCAGGTGATAGACCGCACCGACATCGAGCGCGATGCGATCACCCACGAAAACATCTGGGGCGTGGCCGACGAGGACATATTCCGTCGCGCGCTCAAGGAAATGGACCAGCGCATCGGGGCGGGCCAGCGCGTGTTCGCGCACATCATGACCACTTCCAACCACCGGCCCTTCACCTACCCGGCCGGTCGCGTGGATATCGCCTCAGGCAGCGGGCGCGAAGGCGCCGTCAAATATTCCGACTGGGCGATAGGCGAATTGCTGCGCGAAGCCGCCACGCGGCCCTGGTTCAAGGACACGCTGTTCGTGTTCGTGGCCGACCACACCTCCAACGGCCGCGGGCGCGTCGATCTGCCGCCGGAAAATTACCGCATCCCGGCGATTTTTTACGCGCCGGCCCATGTCAAGCCGCAGCGCGTCGATCGCATCGTGTCGCAGATCGATATCGCGCCCACGCTGCTGGGACTGCTGGGGCTGGACTACGACTCGGAATTTTTCGGCGACGACGTGTTGCGCGAAGGCGCGCATCACGAACGTGCCTTCATGGGCAATTACCTGACCGTGGGCTATATGCAGGATGGCTTTATCGTGGAACTGATGCCCAAGCGCGGCGTGCATGTGGTGCGCGCCGATAGCGGGGCGGAAGTCGTCACGCGCACGCCGGAACTGGATCATCTGGTCGAAGAAGCCATTTCTTACTACCAGATCGCCACGCAAATGGTGCGCGAGGAGGCGCGCTGAGCGGCGCCGGGTAACCGGCGCCGCGGCCAACCGCCGGGTTGGCGGCCGCCGCTTCAGCGCGGGCCGCCGGGGCGGCGCGGCTTGCCCGGCGGCAGCAGCCGCGGGAATAGTGCATAAACGTTGCCGCCGCGGCGGTCGGGTGCGTCTGCGCGCTCGGCCTGTGTGGCGGAAGATTGGCCACGCGGCGCCGCGCTGGCGCGGCGGGTGGCGGTTTTGTGCGCATTGGCGGGCGCTGCGGCGGCCGGGTGGGCAACCGCCACGAGCGTTTCGGCAGCGGCTTTCGCGCGCCGCGGCGCGGCTTTGCGGCGTGCCGGGCGGGGGCTGGCGGTTTTTGCCGGCGCGGCCGGCGCCTGGCCGATGTCCGCTGCGGCCAGCGCGGCGGGGAGGTCCACCAGCAGCGCGTGCAATTGCGGCGCGAACATGGCCACCACGGCTTGCGGGTCGCGCACCCCGGCGCTATCCGCGGCGATGCCGAATTGCACCTTGCCGTCATAGGTCACGAGCGACACGGCGAGCCCGGTGCCGCTGATTTGCGGCGCCCAGAAAACCATCTGCTCGACGCCGGCGCCGGCCAGGTAACGTTTGGCGCGCGGACCCGGCACGCTGGCCATGACCGCACTGACTGCGGCGCCGAGCGCATTGCCGGCTGCACCGGGCGCCGTTGGCGACAAGGCGGCCGCGCGTCCGAGCAGTCCGTAGCTCAGCGTGGGCAGGCGCGGATTCCGGAGTGCCGCGGTGCCCAGGCACAACTGCCGCAGGCGCTCAGCCGGTCCCATGCTGCCCAGCGGCAGTTCCAGCGCGGCGAGGCCGAATTCGTTGCCCGGCGCGCCGGCGCGCCGGGTTGGCGTCAAATTGATGGGTACCATGGCGCGCAGGCGCGCGTCCGGCGGCAAAGGGTCGCCGCAATCGAGCAAATGGGCGCGCAGCGCTGCGGCCGCGCAACTTAGCAGCACGTCATTGACCGTGGCGCCGGCAGCCAGCGCCGCGCGTTTCACCTCGGTGAGCGGCAGCGGTTCGGTCCATGCCAGGCGCCGTTGTCCGCCCGGCTGGCTTTTGTAGCGCGTGGGGGTGTCGGCGGGCAGGGCCAGCAGATCGTGCACGTCATCGCGCTCCGCCCGCTGCGGTTCCGGCGCGTCCGGCCAGACCTGCGCCGGCAAGCG
>JAEUNN010000479.1 GCA_016791085.1 Rhodocyclaceae bacterium
CACGAATTGTTGGCGCGATGCTACCCGGTTGGCGCCGAAATGCAGATCCACGTAACCCGGCGGACCCCAGGTCAGAACCAGCGGCGGATTCGGAAAGCCGGGCGGCGGCGGCACATAGGGCAGCGACACGCGATTGGTGCGATTGCCTATGCGCTGGGTGGCGACAACATAAAGCGTCATGGCGTCGGAGAGGTCGTCCACCTGCTGCGTATAGCTGCCGAAGCGCGTCGATACGGTCACATTCACCCGGTCGCGCCAGTCGCTGCTGCGGCCGCCAAATTTGCCGTCACGGCCGCTGCTGCCGGACCAGATGCGGTCGTCGGCATTGCCGGCATCCTGGTCCCAGACGGACAGTTCCACGCCCGACGCCGGGACCAGGGTGCCCCAGGGGCCGGGGCGATAGTAGACGGTGCCGCGAAGGTCAAGCTCGCTCATGACGGAAATCCCAGGGTAGCGGACAAGGCCGCAATCGATGACATGAGCCTAGCACGCGGCGGCGCCTGCAAATACGCAGCAATCGCGGGAGCGCACAATAACGCACGCCGGCCACGCGATGCCCGCACGGCCACGGATGCACAAGCGCCCCCACGGCGGCGGCGCCGGCTCAGGCGCGGCCCAGATGACAGGCGCTGAGGTGCCCCGGCGCGGCTTCGGCAAGTTCCGGCCGTGCGCGCGGGCAGCGCTCGAAAGCGTGCGCACAGCGCGGATGGAAAGCACAGCCGGCGGGCGGGTCGAGCGGCGAAGGCGGGTCGCCGTGCAGCGTGACGGCCGGGGCGCTGCCATCCATGCCCGGGCTTGCCGCCAGCAAGGCCTGGGTATAGGGATGGCGCGGGTTGGCGAACAGTTCGGCGGTCGCGGCCTGTTCCACGATGCGGCCCAGATACATGACCGCCACACGCCCGCTCACATGGCGCACGGTAGCCAGATCGTGGCTGATGAACAGGTAGGACAGCCCCAGCTCGGCACGCAGATCGGCAAGCAGATTGAGCACCTGCGCCTGTACCGACAGGTCCAGCGCCGCCGTGCCCTCGTCGCACACCAGGAAGCGCGGCTGTACCGCGAGCGCACGCGCGATCACCACGCGGGTGCGCTGGCCGCCCGACAGCATGTGTGGATAGTGAGCGGCCAAGGCCGGGTCCAGTCCCACGCGCAGCATCCATTCGGCCACCAAGGCGTCGCGCCCGGCGCGCGCCACCAGACCGCGCGCCAGCGCCCCCTCGCCGATCTGGTCGCCCACCGTCAGGCGCGGATTGAGCGCGGCCCCGGCGTCCTGAAACACCATTTGCGCAAGTGCCGGACCGCGCCGCTGGTCGCGCGGAAATGGCTGGCCTTGCCACAGGCGCTGGCCCGCACTGGGGTCCAGCAAACCTACCGCAACGCGAGCCAGCGTGGATTTGCCGCAACCCGATTCGCCCACCAGCCCCAGCACTTCGCCGGGCCCGACCTGCAGATCGACGCCGCGCAGCGCGCGCAGCGAAAGCGCCGGGCCCAGCCCACGCCGGTGCGGCAGCGTGAAATCCATCTGGATGTTCTTGAGTTCAAACAGCGGGGTCATGACTTTCTCCGGGTCGGGGGCGCGCAGCACAGGGCGCCGGCCATCATGGCACAGGCCGGGCCCGCTGCGGCGCGGCCGGCATGGGGCGTTCCCCGCGCGCTCAAGCGTCCGGCTGCCGCAGCGGGTAGAAACAGCGCAGCGCGCGTGCCCCCGTTTCGGTCACGCCCGGAGCTTCGCGGCGGCAGCGTTCGCGCGCCTGCGGGCAGCGCGGGTGAAACGGGCAGCCGGCCGGCAGCGCGCCGGCCGCGGGCGGCTGTCCGCCTATCGCCGGCAGGCGGCTGCCGGGCGCCGAATTTTCCGGGCGCGCGTCCAGCAGCGCGCGCGTATAAGGATGAGCCGGCGCGCCCAGCACCGCTGCGGCCGGCCCGGTTTCGACGATGTTGCCGGCGTACATGACGGCAATGCGCGTGGCGATGCCGGCCACCACGGCCAGATCGTGCGTAATCCAGATGAGCGCCGTGCCGCCCGCCTGCACTTCGGCGCGCACCAGCGCCAGCAGTTCGGCCTGCACGGTGTTGTCGAGCGCGGTGGTGGGCTCGTCGGCGATCACCAGACCGGGCCGGTTCAACAATGCCGTCGCGAACACCACGCGCTGGCGCTGGCCGCCCGACAGTTCGTGCGGATAGGCGCGCAGGCGCAGCGAGGCCGGACGCAAACCCAGGCGCTCCAGCGCGGCGCGCGCGGTTTCGCGCGCCGCTGCGCGCGTCACGTCGCGGTGTGCGCGCACGGCTTCGACCATTTGCGTTTCCACGCGCAGTACCGGGTTCAAAGTCTGCATCGGGTCCTGGAACACCATGGCGATGGCGGCACCGCGCAAGCGCCGCCACTCGGCTTCGCTGCAGGCCAGCAGTTCGCGCCCGTCCAGGCGCAGACTGCCGCTCACAGCCGCGTGCGGCTCGAGCAGGCCCATGAGCGCCAGACCCAAAGTCGATTTGCCGCTGCCGGATTCGCCCACCAGCGCCAGCGTTTCGCCGCCATGGACATCCAGATCGACGCCCTGCAGCACGCGCACGCGGCCGTGCCGGGTGGCGAATGCGACTTCCAGGCCGCGTACACGAAGCCGCGGCGGCGCGGCGTGGTCCGTGCTCGCCATGCTGCGCCTCAAATACCGTCCAGGCGCGGGTTGATGAGCACGCGCAGGCGCTCCGCGACCAGGTTGATGGCCAGTATGAGCGTGAGCAGCAACAGGCCCGGAAACACGCTGATCCAGTATTTTCCCGACAGCAGGTACTGGAAGCCATTGGCGATCAGCAGGCCCAGGGACGGTTGCGTCACCGGCAGCCCCACGCCCAGGAAGGACAGCGTGGCTTCCAGCGCGATGGCCGCCCCCACCTGCAGCGTGGCGACCACGATGAGCGCCGGCAGGCAGTTGGGCAAGAGGTGCACGAAAAGTATGCGCGGCGGCGCGAGGCCGAGCAGACGCACCGCGGCGATGTAATCCTTTTCGCGCTCGACCAGCGCCACGCCGCGCACCGCGCGCGCGTAATAAGCCCATTGCGCGGCGATCAGCGCCAGCACGATTTTGCCCGGCCCCGGCCCCAGCGCGGCCAGCAAAATGAGGGCGATCAATATGGCCGGGAACGCCAGTTGCAGGTCGGCCACGCGCATGATGAAGGCGTCGATGCTCCCGCCCGCCAGCGCGCTGGCCAGTCCGACCACGAGGCCCAGCGCCAGCGCCCCGGCGGTGGCCGCGAAACCTACCGTGAGGCTGATGCGCAGGCCGTACAGCATGGCCGACAGCATGTCGCGGCCTTGCGCGTCGGTGCCCAGGCGGTAGGTAAGCTCGCCGGCCGCCGCCGCGCTGCCGGGCGGCAGGCGCGCATCGAGTATGTCCAGCTGGGCCAGGTCGTAAGGATTTTGCGGCGCGATCCAGGGCGCCGCGAACGCCGCCAGCGCCAGCAGCAGGAACAGCGTCAGCGCCACGGCGGCCACGCGGTTTTCGGCATAGCGCGCAAGCGCCGCGATCAGGCGCGTGCGGCCAGGGTGCGCGCGCGCGAACATGCTCATGCGCGCGCCCCGCCCAGGCGCACACGCGGATCGAGCAGGCCATACAGCAGATCGACCACAAAATTGATGCTCACGAACAGCAGCACCACCACCAGCAGATAAGCCACCACGACCGGCCGGTCCAGCAGCGTGATCGAATCTATGAGCAATTTGCCCATGCCGGGCCATGCGAACACCGATTCGGTCACCACCGCGAACGCCACCAGCGAGCCGAATTCCAGCCCCAGCACCGTAACCAGCGGCACCAGCGCGTTCTTGAGCACGTGCAGGCCGACGATGCGCGCCGGCCGCAAGCCTTTGGCGCGTGCAAAGCGTATGTAGTCCTGGCGCAGAATTTCCTGCGTGGAGGCGGCGGTCAGGCGTATCAGCAAGGAAATTTTGAACAGCGCCAGGTTCAGGGCCGGCAACAGCAAATGGCGCCAGCCGGCCAGCGTGGTGATGGACAAATCCATGCCCAGCACGCGGCTGGTCGGACCGCGCCCGCCCGCCGGCAGCCAGCCCAGTTCCACCGCGAACAGCATGATGAACATGAGCCCTAC
Source organism: Rhodocyclaceae bacterium (assembly GCA_016791085.1). GTDB lineage: Bacteria > Pseudomonadota > Gammaproteobacteria > Burkholderiales > Rhodocyclaceae > JAEUNM01. Next base: position 4,102 of record JAEUNN010000479.1, read on the forward strand.
CCAGAAAGTGGGCAGCGAAAACCCCAGCACCGACAGCGCACGTATCGCACGGCCGCTCCAGGACTGCGGCCGGAAACCGGCCACGAGCCCGAGCGGCACGCCGGTAAGCAGCGCGATGGCGAGCGCCGCGAACGACACTTCGAGGGTGGCCGGCATGCGCTCGAATATGAGTTGCAAGGCCGGCGTGCCATGCACGAAAGAATTACCCAGATCGCCCCGCAGCGCCGCCGCGACGAAGCGCGCGTACTGCACCCAGAGCGGCTGATCCAGGCCCAGCGCGGCCACGCGGCGCGCGTAATCGGCCGGCCCGGCGTTGGGATCGACCAGCAGTTCGACCGGATTGCCCAGCGCATACACGCCCGCGAACACCAGCACCGACATGACCGCCAGTACCGCCAGGGCTTGCAGCAGACGCCGCAACGCGTACCAGGCCATCAGCCCGCCGCCGGCTGCTTACGCGCGCCGCGCATCACTGCGGATGAAAAAACTGCGCCAGCGTAAATTCATCCACGCGCGCGCGGTAAGCCAGGCCTTTGCGCATGACCCAGGTGGCGTACTGGTGGTAGAGCGGAATGAGCGCGCGCTCCGCCATGGCCAGTTGCACGGCGCGGCCGGCGAAATCCGCGCGCCTGGCCGCATCGGTTTCGCCCAGCGCGGCGCGCACCAGTTTGTCCAGTTCGGCATTGCTGTAGCGGCCCCAGTTGAAGCCGCCCCAGCCTATGTCCGGATTGGGCGTGGCAAGCAGCGAACGCAGCGCCGAATCGCCGGCCAGCGAGCCCCAGCCCAATAGCGCGAAACTGAATTCGCCGGCGCGCGCGCGGCCGAAATACGACGACAGCGGCATGGTTTCGACGCGCGTCGCGATCCCCGCGCGCGTGAGCATTTGCGCCACCGTCTGCACCACCTGTTCGTCATTGACGTAGCGGTTGTTGGGCCCGTGCAGGGTGAGCGCGAAGCCGTCCGGATAGCCCGCCTCGGCCAGCAGGCGCTTGGCGCCGGCCAGATCGTAGGGCTCCGGCGCGAGCGCATCGACGTGGCCCACGATGCCCGGAATCACGATATTGCCGGTGGCGATGGCGAGCCCCTCCATGGTGCGCTCCACCAGCGCCTGGCGATTGATGGCCTTGGACAGGGCCTGGCGCACGCGCAGGTCGCGCAGCGGGTTATGGGGGAGCGGGCGGCCCGCTTTGTCGGTCACGAAAGGCGTTTGATCGCGCGACAAATCCATTTGCCAGAATATCGTGCGCCAGGACACTTTCTGTTCCAGCCGGAACGCCGGGTTGGATTTGAAGCGCGCGATATCCGGCGTGGGCACCGCCTCGATGGCATCCACGTCGCCCGCCAGCAGCGCCGCGGTGCGCGCCGCGTCATTGGTGAGCAGGCGCAAAGTCACCCGCTGCCACGCCGGCTTGCCGCCCCAGTACGCGTCATTGCGCGCCAACTCTATGCTTTCGCCGCGCCGGAAAGCCACGAATTTGAACGGCCCGGTGCCCACCGCGGCGCGGCCGGCGTTGAAATCTTCCGTGCTGGCCTGGGCCGCGGCCTTTTTCGACACCATGTAGATGGTGGTCAGATCGAGCGGCAGCGGACCATAGGGCGCCGGGGTTTTGAGCCGCACGGTATAGGCATCGACCACCTGTTTCGCGGCGATCTGGCGCGTATAGCTCGTGAATGGCCCCGGGCTATTTACCACCTTGGCCGGACGGTCCAGCGAAAACACCACGTCCTCGGCCGTGAATTCGCTGCCGTCGTGAAATTTCACGCCGCGCCTGAGCTTGAATTCCCAGGTGGTCGGATCCACGGCCTGCCAGGACAGGGCCAGGCCCGGTACCAGTTTGCCATCCGGATCCACATGCACCAGCGCGTCGAAAATATGCGCGGCCGCCGCCACGTTGGGCACGGCATTCAGGAAGTGCGGGTCCAGCGAAGACACGTCGGCCGCGAAGCCGACCACCAGATCGTCGGCGTCGCGCGCCTGCGCCGCCGTCAGGGCGCAAGCGAAAACAGCCGCATAAACCAGGCGCAACAAGGTGGACATGGAAACTCCAGGAGCTGGTAGGAAGCGGCGGCGCACACCGGCAGAGCGCCACCCGCCGCTTGATTGGAGTGTAAACCGCAGAGGACGGTCCATGGAATTTCGGACGCGCGCGGCGGGGCGGCGTTTTTGCGCCGGGCGCCGCCGGGGGCAAGTCGGGAGGCCCGCGGCGAGCGCGCCGTACCGGGTCGAACGCTGTGGGTGGCGGGTGGCGGGTTGCGGGTGGCGGGTTGCGGGTGGCGGGTGGCGGGTGGCGGGTGGCGGGTTGCGGGTTGCGGGTTGCGGGTTGTGGGTTGCGGGTTGCGGGTAGGGCGGAAAAGCGTAGCGCATTCCGCCGTATGGCAAATGTTCCACGGCACCATGCGGCGGATTGCGCCTGCGGCTTATCCGCCCTACGTTTGCTACGTTTGCTACGTTTGCGAGGCCGCCGCCCACCACCCGTTCGCCCTGAGCCTGTCGAAGGGCGCCGGCCGCGGGCGGGCCCTGCGTCGTGGGCCGGCCGCGGAGCCGGGTTCAGGCGTGGGCGATGTGAATGTTCAGCGCCCCGTCGGGACGCAGTTCGGTGCTGTGGGTGTAGCCGTTGTGTTCCAGCACCCGGTACAGCGGATAGGGCTCGCGCCCGAGCACCAGCACGATTTCCCCGTCCGACTCCAGGTGGTCCAGCGCTTCCATGACCAGTTCGAATGGCCGCGGCGGCTCCATGCCGCGCGCGTCGATGAAATGTTGGTGCATGTGTCGCTCCTGGTCTTTTGTCGGGAATGCGCATTGTCGGCCCGGCGCCCGGCTCGCGCCATTGACCGCAGTCAAGACCGGGCCTGGCGCGCGGAACGAGACGTGGCGCGCGTCACGGCGTCAAGCTGTGCTTGCTTTCATGACGGCCGCAAGCGCCGTGCGCGTGCTGCGGACAATCGCCGCGAGCCGGCGGGTGCGCGGCCATCGCCGCGGCGCATGGCGCAGCACCGTCCGAGGCGGACGCGCAGCCCCTCCCGTCCCTGCCTTTCGCACATGTGCGGCAATCAAGGAACAGCCCCTAGCCCTATGCCGCCGCAAACCCAGCGGACGGGGCAAAATGCCCGGTCCCGCGGCGGGGCCGGATGACCAGTACGGCCGCCCCCTATGCGTGCCCTGCGGCCGGATCGGCATTCACCCCATGCCGCGCGTAGAGCTCGCGCAAGCGCGCTGCGGCCTCTTGCGGCGTGTCACCGGCGGCCTCCAATAGACGCAGGTAGCCGGAAGCTGCCACATCGAGATGCGGATGGACATAGCCATTGCCGGCCGAACTGGCCAGGAAAATTTCGACGCTGCGGCGCATGAGCGGCTCGGCTTCGGCCAGGTGGCTCAAATCCTGCAGCAATTGCGCGAGGTTGTTGAGGTCTATCGCAACGTCCGGATGTTCCGGCCCGTAGCTCGCCTCGTCTATCGCCAGCGCGCGGCGCATGAGCGGCTCGGCTTCGGCCAGGCGGCTCAAAGCCTGCAGCAATTGCGCGAGGTTGTTGAGGTCT
>JAEUNN010000488.1 GCA_016791085.1 Rhodocyclaceae bacterium
GGATTTTTCCGGCAGTTCGCCGCAACTGCCGAACAATTTCAACGCGCCCGCCGCCGTGTGCCGGGCCGCCGTGCTGTATGTGTTCCGTACCCTCGTGGACGACGACATTCCGCTCAACGACGGCTGCCTGCGGCCGCTGCAAATCGTGATTCCGGAGGCCTCCATGCTGAATCCGCAGCCGCCCGCGGCAACCGTGGCGGGCAATGTGGAAACCTCGCAATGCATCACCGACGCGCTGTACGGCGCGCTGGGCGTATCCGCGGCAAGCCAGGGCAGCATGAACAACTTCACTTTCGGCAACGCGCAGTACCAGTACTACGAAACCATAGCCGGCGGTTCTGGCGCCGGTTGCGCGGCGGACGATCCGCAGGACGGCCACGCGGGCACGGCGGCGGTGCAGACGCACATGACCAATTCGCGCCTGACCGACCCGGAAGTGCTGGAATGGCGCTATCCGGTGCTGCTGGAAAGTTTCGCGCTGCGCCCCGGCAGCGGCGGTGCCGGCCGCTGGCGCGGCGGCGACGGCGCAGTGCGGCGCATCCGCTTCCTGCAGGCCATGAGCGCGGCCATCCTGTCCAACCGGCGCCGCGTGCCGCCTTTCGGGCTGCAAGGCGGGGGTCACGGCACGCCGGGGCGCAACTATTGCGTGCGCGCAGGCGGGGAAATTGTCGAACTGGAGGCCTGCGCGCGCGTGGACATGGCGCCCGGCGACGTATTCGTGATCGAAACGCCGGGTGGCGGCGGTTTCGGGCCGCCGCAATCCTGAGCAGGTTTGCGGGCCGCCACAAAAGCCAAGGGCGGCCATGGCCGCCCTTGTTTCGCAGGCCGCACGCAGCGCTCAGTGCTTGGTGTGCAGCGGACCTTGTTGCGACGCGAAATAGGCCGCCAGATCGGCCATGTCGCGCTTTTCGAGCTTTTCGACCTGGCCGGCCATGATGGCGTTCTTGCGCGCGCCCCATTTGTAATCCTGCAAGGCGCGGAACAAATAGGTTTCGTACTGACCCGCGAGGCGCGGAAAATCCGGCGCGACGCTATTGCCGTCGGCACCGTGGCAGGCCGCGCAGGGCGCGGACAGTTCCTTGCCGCGACTGGCGTCGCCGGCATGGGCGATGGAAACCGATAGCGCTGCGGCGAGCGCGCAGACGATGTAGCGCTTCATGTGCATTCCCCTTATTTTGCGCCGCCGTAATAGGCCGCGAGATCGGCCATGTCCTGCTCGCTGAGACTTTCCGCAATGGCGCGCATGGTCGGATGGCTGCGCTCGCCGCGCTTGTAGGCGGAGAGCGCGGCTACGATGTACTGCGGGTGCTGGCCGCCGATTTTGGGCACGTTGTACACGGACGGAAATGCCGTTTTATAGTCGGGAATGCCGTGACACCCTATGCACATCGAAATTTTGCCCTTGGCCGCCTCCGCATTGCCTTCAGCCGCCTGTACGCCGGCGCAAAGGCAAGCCAGCAAGGCCAGTGCGATCGTTTTTGTCGCTTGCATCGTGTATTTCTCGCGATCCTTGGAAAGTTTGTAGGTGTGTGGCCGAAAGCGCGCTGATTCTATCGAACGCTTTGACCTGCGTCAAAATCCCCCAGGCCCGCCAAATCCTCGGGAACGTCGACGTCGCGCAGCACCCCGGCGTCGCAGACTTGGACCTCCAGCAAGGCCTGCGGTGCGCGTGCAATCAACGCGCGCGCGCCCTGGTCGCCGCTCAAGGCGCACAGTTCGGCGCCCCAGCGCGCGGCAAAGCCGACCGGATGGCCGCGCCGCCCGCGATACACCGGCGCGGCCATCGCGGCACCCTCGGCGAGCGCCGCGTCTATCGCGCGCACGCTCGCCGGACTAACCCAGGGCATGTCGGCCAGGGCGATGATCCAGCCCGCCGCAGCGGGGCAGGCGGCCACGCCGCGCGCAATATTTTCGCCCATGCCGGTGGATGATTCCGGTACCAGAATCACCCCTGCCCCGGCGGCACGGCAGCGCTCCGCCAGTTCCGTCTGCACGGCGCGCAACACCACCCGCACGTCCGCCAGAGCCGCGTGCAGGTTCGCCAGTGCCGCCAGCGCAAGCGGCTGGCCATCCGCCATCGCGGCGAGCAGCTTGTCGCCGCCGTAACGGCGCGCGTGCCCGGCCGCGAGCAGCAGTCCCACCCTGGCCGCCTCACGCGCGGTCGTCACCGTCCGCCCACCCGCCGGCAACGCGCGCGCGCTTGCGCGCGTCTGTTAGAATTACCCGCCCCGCAGCGTCTGTCCACTTCGTCCATCCTGTTATTGCCATGAAAAAATATGTGCTGGGGATCGCCGCACTGGCCGCAATCGGAGTTGTCGTCTATGGCGCACTGGCCTGGTATTGCGGCGGCGAAATCAGTACTGCACTGGCCCAGCAGCAGGCCATCGCGGCGCGCGAACTGTCGCTGCAGGTGGTATCCGACAAATACCAGCGCGGCGTGTTCAGTTCCACCGCCGTCACCACGGTCGAACTGCGTGGCCGCTCGGCGCAAGCTTATGCCGAAATGGCGGAACGCGGCGGCCTGCCGACCGATCCGCCGCAAATCGAACTGCGCCTCGAACTTAGTCACGGCCCGCTGCCGCGCTGGATAGACGGCAAGCCCAAAATGCTGCTTGCGCATGCCAGCACCAGCGTGCGCTTGCTTGGCGCCCACGCGGAAATCCTGCCGGAATGGTTCGGCAAAGCCGCACCGCCGCTCATGTACAGCGAGTTTTTCGACGAGCGCGTTAGTCACAATCGCGTCGTCCTGCCGGCGTTTGCGCGCCAGATGGCCGACGGCTCGCAATTGCAGGTGCACGCCCTGGAAGGCAAGCTGGACGCCGACGCGCTGTTTTCAAAGGTCGATTTCAGTTTCGCCTCGGGCGGACTGGCGCTTGCCGACAAACAAGCGCGCGCCGACATAGACAAGTTGCGCCTGGATGGCGCTTTCAGCCATGCATCCAACGGTTTGTGGACCGGCGATTTCGCATTCGGCGCCGACCAGGTGTCGGTGCAGGCCAAAGCCGGCGCGCTACGGGTGGAAAAGCTCGCTTATCGCAGCCGCGCCAACCTCGAAGGCGACTGGTTGAGTCAGGATGCCGAATTCACTTTGGCAAAAATTAGTGCCGGCCCCGACCTTAGCGCCGGACCGGCAAAGTTCGCGCTGCGCCTGGCCCATCTGCATGCGCCCACGCTGGCGGCGTTCGTGCGCGCACAGCAGTCGCTCGATGCACGCAGCACCGATACGGCTGCCTATCAGGCCGAAGTGGCCGCTCTGCTGGGCCAGGCGCTGAGCGGCCTGCTGCGCCATGATCCGCGCGTGTCCCTGGACGAACTTTCCCTGACCACCGCGGAGGGCACGCTCACCTTTCACGGCATGCTCAAATTTGCCGCATTGCCCGATCCGCTGCCCGCCAATCTGCCCGGCTGGGTGCCGCTCCTGGAAGTGGATGTCGACTGGAATTTGAGCAAGCGCATGCTGCACGCCCTGCTTGCGCGCGTGCCGGCGCTGCGCATGCACATGCTGGAAACCTGGCGTGCGGCGGCCGAAGAGCAGGCCGTGGCCGATGCGCGACTGTCGAATTCGGCCCCGGTGCGCGTGCCGGACGTGACCGAAGCGGATGAGCGCGCGGAAGTCGACGCCGCCGTCGCCATGGGCTGGGTGTGGCGTGACGGCGAACAGTTGCGCGGCCTGGCCAAACTCAGGCGCGGCGAACTGGTCGTCAATAATCGTCCCATCCCATTGCCTTTCCTCAATCCCGGCGCGGCCCCTGTGGCCGCACAATAATCCGCGCGGCGCGCCCGATCGCGCGTGCGGCTCGTGCAAAGCGGCCCGGCTTTGGGCACAATCACGCCCTTCCTGCCGGCACCCGCGTGCGTGCCGGCCCGCCTTGTCGAACCTGAACCGAAGTGCTGGGACCCAGATACCATGAGCCAGAATGACGCAACGGAAACCCCCGCCGCGGACGAAAACCACCTGATCGCCGAGCGGCGCGCAAAACTCGCCAAGCTGCGCAGCACGGGACCGGCCTACCCGAACGACTTCCTGCGCGAAAACACCGCCGGCAAGCTGCACGAACTGTATGCCGCCAAAGAAGGCCCCGAACTCGAAGCCACGCCGATACAGGTGAAAGTGGCGGGTCGCATGAT
>JAEUNN010000494.1 GCA_016791085.1 Rhodocyclaceae bacterium
CGGCCGGTCTGGCCCGCCGTGATTGCGTTCATGTGTTTGGTGGCCGCCTTGTGGCCCGGTTGGCTGGCGTTCGGAAATCAGGCCGGGCCGTTGCCGAATTGGAGCAAGCTTCAAGCTCCGGCGGGCTGGAGTGCGGCGAGCGACGCGGAATTCGCGTTTACGCCGGCTTGGAAATCTTCGGATTCGACATTTGCCGGCGTTTTTGGCACGGGTGCACAGCGCGTGTCGGTAAGCGTGGCTTATTACGCGGCCCAACATGGTGACAACAAGGCCATATCCTCGTCGAATCCGTTGGTGACGACGGAAGACGTGAATTGGCACATAGTCAAGACTGCAAAGATTCCCGCTGCTTTCCCCTCCGGCGCATCGGCAAATCAGGCCCGTCTCAATGCGGTTGGCGCGGACCTCGACGCGCCGCGGCTAATCGTGTGGTACGGCTATAACGTGGGCGGACGCTGGACCGATTCGGCGACACGCGCGAAGTTCTGGGAAACGTTCGACCTTGTGCGCGGCCGCGGGACGCGCATCGCCCTGGTTGCATTCGCCGCACTTGATACCGGCGCGGCCCCCGCGGCGGATCAGCTCGCCAAGTTCGTGCCCGGTTTCGCTGCGTCGCTCGACCAGGCCTTGGCTGCCGCTGCGCAGTAAAAGTTTGTGGTTCAACGCGGTGCATGCGGCGGCCGCTTTGCCGGTGGTTTCGGCCGTAGCGGCGTAATTTCGTTCATCCGTGAGCGATTGCATTGCGAGGAATGGTGATTTGCCGCAACATCCGACGGTCGATTTGCGCTTGAGCTCCTACGCAGCATGGGTCGAGTACGAGCATGGCAGCCCGGCAGGTCCGGACGCGCTTGCCAGGCACGGCTGAAGTCCCATGTCACGCCAGCATGGGCGGTACGAACGCCCGGTGTGCGCTTTCCATGCGTCGCGCGCCGGTCTGGCGCAAGTGCTAAATTTTCGACCGGATGGGTCGTAAAGCCAATTGACCTCAAAGGGTGCCGTTGCGCCCGGGCTTACATATAATTGCCGCGCTCCGCGCCCTGGTGCTACACGGTGCGGCGGGACGCTACCCAATATCAGGGATGAACGGCGCGCCATTTGTGGCAGGAAAGGTCGCGTCAAGCAAGGCTTGCGACCGGTCTCCCGTGACGGTTGCGTGCGCCAGAAAAAATTGACATTCGAGACGAAACGGACATGTGCGGTATCGTAGGAATTCTGGACCTCAAAGAGCGGCGCGACATCGACCGCGCTACCCTGGAACGCATGAATGACGCCCAGTTTCATCGCGGCCCGGATGAAGGGGGTGTGCACCTTGAGGCGGGCCTCGGGTTTGGCCACCGGCGCCTCTCCATCATCGACCTCGCGACCGGGCAGCAGCCGCTGTTCAACGAAGACGGTAGCGTGGCCGTGGTGTTCAACGGCGAAATCTATAACTTCCAGGAACTCTATTCCGAACTTGAAGCGCACGGCCACCGCTTCAGCACGCGCAGCGACACCGAGGTGATCGTGCACGGCTGGGAGCAATGGGGCGAGTCCTGCGTCGAGCGCTTCCGCGGCATGTTTGCGTTTGCGGTGTGGGATCGCAAGCGCGAAACGCTGTTCGTGGCGCGCGACCGCCTGGGCGTGAAGCCCATGTTTTACGCGCTGCTCGATGACGGCCATTTCCTGTTCGGGTCGGAACTAAAGGCGTTGCTCGCGCATGGCAAACTCAAGCGCGAAATCGACCCGCTCGCCGTGGAAGAATATTTTGCGCTGGGTTACGTGGCCGAGCCGCGCACGATATTCAAGGGTGCGAAAAAGCTGGAACCGGGCTATTGCATGTTGCTCAAGCGCGGCCAGCCAATGCCCACGCCGCGGCCGTATTGGGACGTGCGTTTCACGCTGCATGCGCGCATCGATGAAGTCGAGGCGGCCGAAGAACTGCGCCGCCGGCTCGAAGAATCGGTACGCCTGCGCATGATTTCCGAAGTTCCACTGGGGGCTTTCCTGTCCGGTGGCGTCGATTCCAGCGGCGTGGTCGCTGCCATGGCGCGCATCACCGGCGAGCCCGTAAATACCTGTTCGATAGGATTTACCGACCCCAAGTATAACGAGGTCGAATTCGCGCGCATGGTCGCCCAGCGCTATGCCACGCGGCACCGCGAAAAGACCGTGGAAAGCGATGATTTCGGACTGGTCGACACGCTCGCCCGGCTGTATGACGAGCCCTATGCCGACAGTTCCGCCATTCCGACCTACCGCGTCTGCCAACTCGCGCGCGAGCACGTGACGGTGGCGCTGTCGGGCGACGGCGGGGACGAAAGTTTCGGCGGTTATCGGCGCTACCGGCTGCACCTCATGGAAGAGCGCATGCGTTCGAGCTTGCCCCTGGCCGTGCGCAAGCCAGTGTTCGGCCTGCTCGGCAAGGTTTACCCCAAGGCCGATTGGGCGCCGCGCGTGCTGCGTGCCAAGACTACTTTCGAGTCGCTTGCGCGCACCTCGGTGGAGGCCTATTTCCATTCCGTGTCCATCCTGCGCGACGCGATGCGCCAGCAAATGTTCAGTTCCTCGCTGCGCGCGCAACTGGGTGGCTACAACGCCATCGAAAAATTTCATGAGCATGCCGGCCGCGCGAACACGGACGACCCGCTCGCGCTGATCCAATACCTGGATCTGAAAACCTATCTGGTCGGCGACATCAACACCAAGGTCGATCGTGCGAGCATGGCGCACTCGCTCGAAGTGCGCGAGCCGCTCATGGACCATCCGCTGGTCGAATGGCTTGCCAGCCTGCCCTCGTCGCTCAAGGTGCGCGGCGGCGAAGGCAAATATCTGTTCAAAAAATCCCTCGAGCCCTGGTTGCCCAACGACGTGCTGTACCGGCCGAAAATGGGCTTTGCGGTGCCGCTGTCGAACTGGTTCCGCGGCCCGCTCAAACAGCGCGTGCGCGATGCGCTGCTGGGCGACACGCTGGCCGGCACCGGCTGGTTCAACCAGAACTACCTGCGCCACCTGGTCGACGCCCATCAGTCCGGCATGCGCGACTATTCCGCGCCGATCTGGACCTTGCTCATGTTCGAAGGTTTCCTGCGCAATGTGATGGACGTGCCGGTTGCCGCCAAGAGCGCGAAGGTGGCCGTCTGATGCGCATCCTGCACATACTCGATCACTCGATACCGCTGCATAGCGGCTACGCTTTCCGTACCCTGGCGATCTTGCGCGAGCAGCGCAAGCGCGGCTGGGAAACCCTGCACCTGACCACGCCCAAACAAGGCAAGTACACGGCCGACGAAGAAACCGTGGACGGCTGGCATTTCCATCGCACCGCGCCGGTCGCCGAGGGCGGGGTGCGCGGCTATTTCGCGCAGATGGCGGCCACGGCACGTCGCATCGAACAGATCGTGGCACGCGAAAAGCCGGACATCCTGCATCCGCATTCCCCGGTCCTGAACGCGATACCGGCCATACGGGTGGGACAGAAACTGGGGCTGCCGGTGGTCTACGAAATGCGCGCTTCGTGGGAAGACGCCGCGGTGGACCATGGCACCACCAGCGAGGGCAGCCTGCGCTATCGCCTGTCGCGCGCACTGGAAACCTGGGCGTTGCGCCGCGCCGACCGCATCACCACCATTTGCGACGGCTTGCGCGGCGACATCCTGTCGCGCGGCGGCATCAGCCCGGACAAGATTACGGTCATTCCGAACGCGGTCGATGTGGAAAATTTCCAGTTCGGCGTGCCTGCCGATGCCGCGCTACGCACGCAACTCGGGCTGGACGGTGCCACCGTGCTGGGCTTTGCAGGTTCGTTCTACGGCTATGAAGGCCTGGACCTGCTGATCGCCGCGCTGGCGGAACTGGCGCCCGCCCATCCCGACCTCAAACTGCTGCTGGTCGGCGGCGGGCCGCAGGAAGCCAATCTGAAACAGCAATCTGCGGCACTGGGTCTGGCCGAGCGCGTGATTTTCGTGGGCCGCGTGCCGCATTCGGAAGTGCAGCGCTATTACAGCCAGATCGACGTATTGTGCTATCCGCGCAAATCCATGCGCCTTACCGATCTGGTGACGCCCCTCAAGCCGCTCGAAGCCATGGCCCAGGGCAAACTGCTCGTGGCCTCCGATGTAGGAGGGCACCACGAACTGATACGTGACGGCGAAACCGGCCTGCTGTTTCCGGCCGGTAGCGCGTCAGCGCTTGCCACGGCCATCCGGCGCATGCTCGACGCGCGCGAACACTGGGAGCGCATGCGCGCGGCCGGTCGCCGCTATGTCGAACAAGACCGCAACTGGACGCGGTCGGTGTCGTTTTACGAACCTCTGTACGGTGCGCTGCGTTCACGCCGGCGCGCTGCCTGATCCTCAATCGAATTCGCGGGTGCGCCGTGTGCGGCATTTACGGAATCATTAATCTAGACGGGCGCGCGGCCGATCCTGCGCTCATGCCCATGATGGGCGATGTGACCATCCATCGCGGTCCGGACGACCAGGGCTGGCACCACGACGGCCCCTGCGTGATCGGCATGCGGCGCCTGTCCATCATCGATCTGGCTGGCGGCCACCAGCCCATCGCCAACGAAGACGAAACCATCTGGCTGGTGTGCAATGGGGAAATTTACAACTTCCGCGAGTTGCGCCGCGAACTCGAAGCGCTGGGCCATCGCTTTCGCACCCACTCCGACAGCGAAATTCTGATTCATGCCTATGAGGCCTGGGGCGATGATTGCCTGCAGCGCATGAATGGCATGTTCGGCTTCGCCTTGTGGGATGGCAGGCGGCGCCGCCTGCTGGTCGGGCGCGACCGGCTCGGCATCAAGCCCATCTACTGGCGCCGCGATGGCCAGCGCGTGGCGTTTGCGACCGAAGCCAAAGCGCTGCTGGCGCTGCCCGGTGTGAGCGCCGAGGTCGATACGGTCGCGCTCGAATCCTATCTGCATCTGGGCTATGTGGCCGCGCCGCGTTCCATGTTCAAGGACGTGCAGAAACTGCCCATCGCCAGCGTCGCGGTGTTCGAGAATGGCGCCATGCAGGTGCGCCGCTATTGGACCATGCCGGCCAAGGCCGACCGCCAGGCCTCGGAGGCGGATTGGGTCGAGCGCGTGCGTGCCGGCATAGAAAAGTCCGTCGCCATGCAAATGGTGTCGGACGTGCCTATCGGCGCTTTCCTGTCCGGCGGCCTGGATTCGTCTGCCGTCGTGGCCTGCATGGCCAAAGCCACGGATATTCCGGTCAAAACCTATTCGATAGGTTTCGAAGGTTCGGCGGCGGATCAGTTCTATAACGAGCTGCCTTACGCGCGCCGCGTGGCCGAACTGTTCCATACCGAACACCACGAAATCGTCGTGCGTCCGGACGTGGTCGGGCTGTTGCCCAAACTGCTCTGGCACATGGACGAGCCGATCGCCGACACGGCGTTCATTACCACTTTCCTGGTGTCCGAATTCGCACGCCGCGACGTGACCGTGATTCTGTCCGGCGTGGGCGGGGACGAACTGTTCGGCGGTTACCGGCGCTACCTGGGCAATCACTATGTCGAGCGCTTCGAGCGCCTGCCGGGCTGGATGCAGAAAGGCGCCATCGCGGTGGGCCGCCGCCTGCCGGCGGACCGTCATTCCAATCTGCTCAACGTGATGCGTCTTGCCAAAGGCTTTCTGGCATCGGCCGAACTTACTTTCGAAGAACGCTACCGCGCCTATCTGCAAGTCATGGAGCGCACACAGGTGGGGCGGCTCACGCGCGTGCCCAGCCATTCGCCTTTCGATCCCCTGCACGAAGCTTTCGCGGCCAGCCTGCAGGATGATGCACAAAGCCGCATGGCGAGCGTGGACGTGCATACGCAGTTGCCAGACGACCTGCTCATGCTGACCGACAAAATGAGCATGGCCGTATCGCTGGAATGCCGCGTGCCGCTGCTGGACCACGAACTGCTGGAAATGGCGGCAACCATGCCGGAAAGCATCAAAATGCGCGGCGGCGTGCTCAAGCACGTCATGAAACAGGCCCTCGCGACCTGGCTGCCGGACGACATCCTGCATCGCAAGAAGCGCGGCTTCGGCACCCCCATGGGCGCCTGGCTCAAGGGCGAACTGGCCAAACTGCTGGATGACGTGTTGTCCGTGGCCGCGCTGGAGCGGCGCGGCCTGTTCGACCCGGTTGCGGTGCATGAACTGATCGCCGCCCATCGTTCCAACAAGCACGATTACACCGACGCGCTGCTCGCTTTGCTGAATTTCGAAATATGGGCCCGGCTGTTCCTCGACCGGCGCGATCCGGCCGACCTCACGCTGGAACTCAAACAGGCCATGGCATGAACATTCTTTACGTCTGTCACCGCTTTCCGTTTCCACCCAAGCGCGGCGGAAAAATCC
>JAEUNN010000510.1 GCA_016791085.1 Rhodocyclaceae bacterium
ACTTATCGTGCATACCGTGGGCTGGCCGCTTGCGACCGACACCTATGGCGGTTCTTTCCTGTATCACCTGGAAGGCAACAAGGTTGCGGTCGGCTTCGTGGTCGGGCTGGACTATCGCAATCCCTGGCTGTCGCCGTTCGAAGAATTCCAGCGCTTCAAGACACATCCGGCGATACGCGGCTATTTTGAAAACGGCAGGCGCCTGGCTTACGGTGCGCGCGCGCTGTCGGAAGGCGGCATACAGGCCGTGCCGCAGTTAAGTTTCCCGGGCGGCGTGCTGATCGGCGATACCGCCGGCTTTTTGAACGTCGCGAAAATCAAGGGCAGCCATACCGCCATGAAATCCGGCATGGTGGCGGCGGAAGCCATCATGGATCACCTCGCGCGCGAGCAGGCCGGCGTGGAAGTCAAGGACTACGCGGAGCGCCTCAAGCAGACCTGGGTGTGGGACGAGCTGTACCGCGTGCGCAACATACGCCCGGCTTTCCGGCACGGACTATGGGCCGGCATCGCTTACGGCGCCATCGATACCTACCTGTTCCGCGGCAAGGCGCCGTGGACGTTCAAACACCATGCCGACCACGAAACTCTGGGCAACAAGGATAGTTACGCGCGCATCGACTACCCCAAGCCCGACGGCAAGCTCACCTTCGACCGCCTGGCGTCGGTATTCCTGTCCAACACCAACCACGAAGAAGATCAGCCCTGTCACCTCAGGTTGCGCGATCCGGCCAAGCCGGTGCAGGTAAACCTGGCGCTATATGGGGCGCCGGAAACGCGCTACTGCCCGGCCGGCGTGTATGAAATAGTCGGCGAGGAAACTGCGCCGCGCCTGCAGATTAACGCGCAGAATTGTGTGCACTGCAAAACCTGCGACATCAAGGACCCGACGCAGAACATCGACTGGTCTGTGCCGCAGGGCGGCGAAGGTCCGATTTACCAAGGCATGTAGGCGTGCCGATAAAACATGGAGACAAACAGATGAATGATTCGAACGGGTACGACATCGAAGACCTGAGGGTAGGGATGACCGCCACCTTCGCGAAAACCGTGACGGAGGCCGACATCGTCATGTTCGCCGGGGTATCAGGCGACGTGAATGCCATACATATCAACGAGGAATACGCCCAGACCACCCAGTTCGGCGGGCGCATCGCGCACGGCATGTTGTCGGCTAGCGTAATTTCCGCCGCGATCGCCACGCAATTGCCCGGACCGGGTTCGGTGTACATGAAGCAGTCGCTCAATTTCCGCGCGCCGGTTCGTCCCGGCGACACCGTGCATGCCACGGTGCGGGTCAGCGAAATCATGCTGGACAAGCGCCGCGTACTGCTGGAAACCGTGTGCCGCGTACGCGACACCGTGGTGATAGACGGCGAGGCATTGATTTACGCGACATCAAGTGCTGCGCGCGCCAAGGCGGCAGCGAAAAACGTCGCTACCGCGCCGTCCGTCGTATAAGCCAGGCGCACGCGGCGCATGCCGTGTGCGCACACAGAAAATATCCGAACCTGCCGTTAGAGCAGCGTCGGATAAACCTTGGGCGCGCTGTGCGGCCGGGGATGATCGGAGAACGCAAGGTTTTTCGTTCGTTAAGTTTGGGAGGATGAAATGTCTGCTGGAATTTGCACCCGGGATTCAACGGCGCCGCGTCCGCTCGGCAGACGGTATTGAAAGTTTCATCCTTCCCGAGCTAACACATCATCACTGGGCCGCCCCGGACCGAGGGGGCGAATCAACCGGTTTTGTAAAAAGCAATCAAGTGGTTCGGGAACCGGCAATTGGTATTCAATTTCATAAAAGGGGAAGTCATGTCTGAAAAAACCATCCACGACCGCATTCGGCAAAATCCGAAGTTCGCCGATCTGGTCTCCAAGCGGACGGGGTTTGCCGTTCTGCTCTCGCTGATCGTACTGGTGCCTTACTACACGTTCATGTTCTTCGTTTCGATGCAGCCGCAAGTTTTCGCGAGCACGCTAAGCGAGGGTGGCGTGCTCACGATAGGTTGGCTCATCGCCGCGCTGTTGGTGATAGGCGGCTGGATCACGACAGGCATCTATGTGAGCCGTGCCAATGGTGAATTTGACCGCCTGACCAACGAAATCCTTGCGGAGGCCTCTAAATGAAGCGCTACGCACAAACTATCGCTGCGGCGCTTCTCGCCATGGCTTCTTGCGCTGCACTTGCCGGCCCGGGTGGTATCGAGGGGGTGGAAAAGCAGCCGGTGAACGTGAGTGCCATTGCCATGTTCCTGGTTTTCGTGGCAGCTACGCTCGGAATCACCAAGTGGGCTGCGGGCAAGACCAAATCGACCGCCGATTTCTACACCGCCGGTGGCGGCATTACGGGTTTCCAGAATGGTCTGGCAATTGCGGGCGACTACATGTCGGCCGCCACCCTGCTCGGTCTGACCTCCATGGTCTACTTCAAGGGCTTCGACGGGTTCATCTATGCCGTTTGTTTTTTCATCGGTTGGCCGATCATTCTGTTCCTGATCGCGGAGCGCCTGCGTAACCTGGGCAGGTTCACCTTTGCCGACATTGCTTCCTACCGCCTCGATCAGAACCGCATCCGGACCTTTGCCGCCATTGGTTCTCTGACCGTGGTCTGCTTCTACCTGATCGTGCAGATGGTTGGTGCCGGCCAATTGATCCAGTTGCTGTTCGGTCTGGAATACAACATGGCCGTCGTTGCCGTGGGCATTCTGATGATGATTTACGTCACCTTCGGTGGCATGACGGCGACGACCTGGGTACAGATCATCAAGGCTTGTTTGCTGCTCGGCGGCGGCATTACTCTGATGTTGCTCACCCTGTCGCAGTTCGGCTTTTCGCTCGAAACCCTGTTTGGCAAGGCGATCCAGTCACACAAGGCAGGTGGCAAGATCATGCTGCCGGGCTCGCTGATGGCGGACCCGATTTCGGCCTTCTCGCTGACTTTGGGCCTGGTATTCGGTACAGCCGGTCTGCCGCACATCATGATGCGCTTCTTTACCGTGCCGAACGCCAAGGAAGCCCGCAAGTCGGTGTTCTACGCGACCGGCTTCATCGGTCTGTTTTTCCTCGTAACCATCATTCTGGGCGCCGGCGCCATCACCATCGTCGGTACCAACCCGACCTTCTACGAGGGCGGCAATGTCGCGGGCAAACTGATCGGTGGGGGCAACATGCCGGTCATGCACCTGGCCAGAGCCGTGGGCGGTGACATTTTCCTCGGCTTCCTGTCTGCCGTGGCATTCGCCACCATTCTCGCGGTGGTGTCGGGTCTGGCGCTGGCGGGTGCTTCGGCCATTTCCCACGACCTTTACGCTCGCGTGATCAAGAAGGGGAAGGCCAGCACCGCCGACGAATTGCGTGTGACGCGTATTGCCTCGGTTTTCCTGGGCATTACCGCCATCGGTCTGGGTATCGCCTTCAAGGATCAGAACGTGTTGTTCCTCGTGGCCCTGGCCTTCGGCGTGGCGTCTTCGGTCAATTTCCCGGTGCTCATCCTGTCGATGTACTGGAAAGGACTGACCACGCGCGGCGCACTGTGGGGCGGTCTGGCCGGTCTGGTGTCCTCGGTGGGGCTGGTGGTTCTGTCGCCGGCTGTCTGGGTGAAAGTGCTGGGTAATGCCAAGCCGATCTTCCCGTACGACCATCCGGCCATCATTTCCATGACGCTGGCTTTCTTCATCACGTGGCTGATGTCGGTGACCGACAAGAGCGCTCGCGCTGCCAACGAAGCCGCGGCATTTGACGAACAGTACATCCGCGCGCAAACCGGCCTTGGCGCTGCTGGCGCACACGATCACTGATTATTACCCCGAAGCACCTTTGCAGCCGGGCTGGTCCCGGCTTCTTTTTTT
>JAEUNN010000522.1 GCA_016791085.1 Rhodocyclaceae bacterium
AGCGCGTGCTCGACCTGCAACTGGAAATCGGTCAGACATTCCACGCCGGGCAGATCGAGCGCCTCGATCCGCTCGGCGAACAGCGGCCCCAGCGCGTCGTCGCCGCGGCCGGGGTTGCCCCAGGCGAACACCAGCGTGGCCGGCGCCGTTTCCTGCGCCGGCAGGTGCGCCGGCGCGCCGGCCGCGCGGCTCAAAGCGCGATGCCCGCGGCGGGTGCGGGCGGCCGCCGCAGATTGCCGTCGTGGTCGCGCAATACGTAATCGAGCGCTCCACCGTCGGCGTCGGCGAGCAGCACTTCCAGCGGCATTTGCCCGAGGGCGTGCGTGGCGCAGGACAAACAGGGGTCGTAGGCGCGTATCGCGACTTCGATGTGATTCAACAGACCTTCGGTGATTTCGCGGCCCTGCAGGTATTGTTTGGCGACTTCGCGCACGGCGGTGTTCATGGCCTGGTTGTTGTGCGTGGTCGATACGATCAGGTTGGCCATGGTCACGAGGTCGTTGTCGCCGACGCGATAATGGTGGATGAGCGTGCCGCGCGGCGCTTCGATCACGCCCACGCCTTCGCGGCTGCGCTCGCCCTGGGTGACAAGTTCGCCGCCGGTGAGATCGTCGTCGGCCAGCAGGCTTTCTATCGATTCGGCCGCGAACAGCATTTCCACCATGCGCGCCCAGTGATAGCCCAGCACGCCCGTGTACGGCTTGCCGCCGGCAAACGCGCAGAAGTCGCGGCGTTCGGTTTCGGCGTGCGGGGTGGGCAAATAGTCGCAGTTCTGGATGCGGGCGAGCGGCCCCACCTTGTACCAGCCCAGTTGCGGCCCGAGCGCGGTCAGGTAGGGAAATTTCATGTAGCTCCAGGGCTTTACTTCTTCCGTGAGCAAACTTTCATAGCCCTGATAGTCGGCCTGATCGACCACTATGTTGCCGTCGGCGTCGCGCACGCGCAGCGCGCCGTGATAAAGGTCGAGTGCGCCGTCGGCCGCCACCAGGCCCATGCTGCTGCTGCGGAAGGCGCC
>JAEUNN010000537.1 GCA_016791085.1 Rhodocyclaceae bacterium
CGTATCCGTGTCGCTGGGCCTGCCGGCCGTGTTCCTGTGGGGCGGCGGCAGCCGCCGCCAGCGCCTGCGCCGCATCCCCCTGCAGCATGGCGATGTAGTCGTATGGGGCGGACCGGCGCGCCGCAATTACCATGGCGTGGCCGCGCTGGCGCCGGGCTGGCACGCACTGCTGGGCGCATGCCGCATCAATCTGACCTTGCGCAAGGCCGGCTGAGCCGACCACAGGCGGCACGACGTGGGTTCGCAGGCGGCGAATTTCCGGCCGGCTTTGCTAAGCTCGCGGGGTATGTTCTCGGCCAGACCGCTTCGGGGGGAAACCGCATGATCCGCAGCTTCAGCATCGCGTTATTGCTGTGCTTGGCCCTGCCCGCCACGGCCGCGCGCGCCGACGCGCCCACGCCTATCGCCAGCGCGCGCGGCCTGGCGCGCGGCACGCCGGCGCTGGTCGAAGGCTATGTGAGCGTGGAACCCGGCCGCTACGCATCATCCACCGGCGACCAGGGCTTCGCGATCCAGGACGCGAGCGGCGGCCTGTATGTGAGCCAGGCCGCGCGCCTCAAGCTCGCGGCCGGCAGCCGGGTGCGCGTCCAGGGCCGCATCGAGGACGACGGACACGGCCAGATCGTGATCGTGCCGGCCGGCCCGCGCGCCATACGGCAATTGCCGGGGCGCCGGCTGCCGCAGCCCGAGCCGCGCCGCAGCGGCGACATCGGCGCGGAGGCGGCCGGCCTGCTGGTACGCGTGAGCGGTCGCATAAGCGCGCCGCCGCAGGCCGACCTGCCCTGGGGCTACAAA
This sequence comes from Rhodocyclaceae bacterium, assembly GCA_016791085.1. Taxonomy (GTDB): domain Bacteria; phylum Pseudomonadota; class Gammaproteobacteria; order Burkholderiales; family Rhodocyclaceae; genus JAEUNM01. Next base: position 796 of record JAEUNN010000537.1, read on the forward strand.
CTGCATGTCGATGACGGCAGCGGCGCGGTGCTGGTGTTCATCGCCGCATCGACGCGCATAGACGCACTGCGGGCCGGGTTCATCGAAACCGGCGGCACGCTGCGGGTAACCGGCTTCGTGAGCCGCTACGAGCAGCACTACGAAATTTTGCCGCGCCGTCGCGTTGATCTGGAAGTGCTGCGTCCCGCGCCGGCCGAATAGCGTCCCCGCGGCAGGCGGCACGCCCGCAACGCGCGCGCAGCTAGCGCTGCACGCAGTCCTCGAAGCCGTGATTGCCGCCTTTGTATTCGGGCTCGAAATAGTATTTTTTGAACGACCAGCGACCATTCCTGGCACGCGTGAAAGTGGCGATGCCGGTACCAAAATCCTTGCTTGCGGCATCTTCCAGTTCAAAACGTATGGCCATGGTGGTGCCGTGCGCGGCGGCCTCGCCGACATAGGCGCCGAAACCCGGCGCCTCCAGCTTGAACATGTAGGCGCCGTACTTCTGCACGCTTTGCGCGCGCACCAGTTGCAGCGTGACCGTACCGGAGTAGCTACCTTCCTGGAAATCCTGCCCGGTACAGTCGTAAGTCCCGCTCAAATCCGGGCCCGTAAATGCGGTGGCGGCCACATTGCCGCCGGACGCGACGAGCAGGAATGCCACGAATGCAGTGTCTATCATCCTAAATTCCTCAGTTGGACGTATGCGAAGGTGTGGCCGGCGCGCTGCCTTGCCAGGCGCGGCAACGCGCATGGCCGCTCCCTGCGAGGAGGAACAACCCGTCCTTGCGGACTACCAGGCGGCGCGCCAGTCGTGCCTTCGGATGCGTAGCGGCGCTCAGCGCTCAGGTGCGCTCGCGAAGGCAAAAGCAGATCAGCCATTGCAGGACTTCATTCAGCGATCAAAGCGGTCGCCGGGGGAATGCAGGATCACGCACGGTCCTCTCGATCACATGTTTGAACCGCCGCCGCAACGCGTCCGCAATCCAGGTTTCAGCGCCGCCGCGACAGGCCGCCCGGCGCCAGACGCCCGGCGGCCAGCAGCACGGCGATACTGGTGAGCGAGGTCACGCCGACCAGAAAATTCGCCAGTTCGTCCTGCCCGGCCTGCACGGCTTCATACACCGCGATGGCCAAGGTTTGCGTCTTGCCCGGTATGCTGCCGGCCACCATGAGCGTGGCACCGAATTCACCCAGCGCGCGCGCGAATGCGAGCAGCAGTCCGGCCAGCACGCCACGCCAGGCGAGCGGCAGCGATATATGCCAGAACACCGCGGCTTCGCCCAGGCCCAGGGTGCGGCCGGCTTCTTCCAGGTCGGCATCGACCGTTTCAAATGCCGCGCGCGCGGATTTGAATACCAGCGGAAATGCCACCACGGCCGCCGCGATCACCGCGGCCTGCCAGGTGAACACCAGGCGCAGGCCGAAA
>JAEUNN010000594.1 GCA_016791085.1 Rhodocyclaceae bacterium
GCTGATGCTGCCGAAATGCACCACTTCGACGGCTTCGCGCCAGCCCGCCGGCAGGCGGGAAGGATCGAAATGCAGGTCCGCACTGTCGGCGCCGACGAAAAAGTATTGCGGCGGATGGCGCGAAGTCACCATGGCCAGGAAGGGCGGCTTATCCACGCTCTGCAGGAAGCGCGCATCGAGTCCGGCGGCCGCGCTGGCTTCTTGCAGTTCCGTGCCGAACAGGTCGCGGCTCACCGCGCCGGCAAACCCGGTCGGCATGCCCAGACGTGCTCCGACGCGCGCCACGTTCCAGCAGGAGCCGCCGGGGTGCGCGGTCCAGCTGCCGTCGTCCTGTCGCAACATGTCGGTCAGCGCCTCACCGAACACTACGTAACGGGGGAAATTCATGGCCGCTTCCTTAGTTCGTCGAGCTCTGATGACGCCACTTGTCCAGCATGACCGCCAGCACGATCACGACACCTTTGGCGACGTACTGCCAGAACGAGGACAAGCCCAGTATGGTGAGGCCGTTATTCATGAGGCCGATGATGAGGGCGCCGATGGCCGTGCCCCAGATCGAACCCACGCCGCCCATCAGGCTGGTGCCGCCCAGCACGACCGCTGCGATCGCGTCCAGTTCGTAGCCCGTGCCCCAGTTGCCGTTGGCGCCATACAGTCGGCTGGCCGACATGGCACCGCCCAGGCCGGCGCACAGCCCGCTCATGGCATAGACGAACAGCAGTACCAGCGGCACCTTGATGCCGGTGAGCCGCGCCGCCTGCGGGTTGCCGCCGACCGCGTAAATGTGCATGCCGAGCACGGTGCGGCGCAGGATGAACCAGGACGCGACCACTACTGCGGCGGCCAGCCACACCAGCCAGGGCAGGCCCAGGAAGTCGCCGTTGCCTATCCACTCGAAGCTGGGGATGTCGCGGTTCAGCACCGTGGTGCCGTCGGCGAACAGATAGGCCGCGCCGCGCAATGCCGTCATCGTGCCCAGTGTGACCACGAAGGGGTTGATGCGCAGGTAGGCAATCAGGGCGCCGTTGAGCAGTCCCAGGGCCGTACCGGCGAGCAGGAATACCGGCAGCGACAGGGACGGAAAACTGTCCGGCAGCGACACCAGCATGCCCAGCACGGCGGACACCGCGAGCATGGAACCGACCGACAAATCTATGCCCGCGGTCAGGATCACGAAGGTCATCCCGGCCGCCAGCACGAGGTTGATCGAGGTCTGGCGCAGGATGTTCATGGTGTTGTCGACGGTCGCAAAATTCGAAATGCCGTCATCCGAAAATTGCTGGGTCAGAAAATAAAAGCCGATGTACAGCAACACCAGTACCGGCAGCATGCCCAGCGCGCCGAACACGCGTGCCGCCGTAATGCCCGGCTTTGCCGGGTCTGCCTTGGAATTAAGGGACTTCAGGTTCAATGCTTTGACGTTCATGGGGTTCTCCTCAGGCGGCCTGGGCATGGGTTGCCAGTGCCATGATGTTTTCCTGCGTGAGTGCGTCGCCGGCGAGGCAGCCCATCAGGGAGCCTTCGCACATCACGAGCACGCGGTCACAAATTCCGATCACTTCGGGCAATTCGCTGGATATGCACAGCACAGCCACCACGGCATCCGCGAGCTCGTGGATGATCCGGTAAATTTCGTGCTTGGCGCCGATATCCACGCCGCGCGTGGGCTCGTCCAGGATGAGCACGCGCGGGCCGATTTCCAGCCAGCGCGCGAGCAGCAATTTCTGCTGATTGCCGCCCGACAGCCCGCCCACGATGCCGGCCGGTCCGGACACTTTCACCGCCAGGCGATCTATTGCCTTCCGGGTCACGCCGTTCAGTGCGGTGTGCTGCAGCACGCCCCAGCGCGAATGCCGGCCCAGCACGTTCATGGTGGTGTTGGCGAGTGCCGACAGTTGCAGGAACAGGCCCTGCCCCTTGCGGTCCTCCGGCACATAGGCCACGCCCAGGCGTATGGCGGCGCCGGGGTTGCCGATATCCACGCGCTTGCCGTCGACTTCCACGCTGCCCGCGCTGGCGCGGTCGGCGCCGAATATCAGGCGCGCGAGTTCCGTGCGGCCCGCGCCGACCAGTCCGGCCAGACCGACCACTTCGCCGGCACGCAGCTCGAACGAGGCAGGTCGCACCTTGCCGCCGCCCACGCCGGCCACACGCAGGCGGATCGCGCCGGGCGTGCGCACCTTGTCGTGCTCGTAAAACCCACCCAGTTCGCGCCCCACCATCATTTGCACCACGCGCGCCGGTACCGCTTGTTCGCGTTCCAGTTCGCCGACATAACTGCCGTCGCGCAGCACCGTCACGCGGTCGGCCAGCAGGCGTACTTCGGCCATGCGGTGGCTGATGTAAATGATCGCGATGCCTTCGGCACGCAACTGCCGCACCACCTCGAACAGGCGGTCGGTTTCGCGGTCCGACAGCGCGGCCGTGGGTTCGTCCATGATGAGCACGCGGCTTTTGTGGATGAGCGCGCGCGCAATTTCCACCTGCTGCTGGTCCGCGATGGACAGTTCCGAAGCCGGCGTGTCGGGCGCGAAGCGCGCGCCCAGCGTGGCCAGCACTTCGGCCGTGCGGCGGTTCATGGCCGGGACATCGACGATGCCGAAGGCACGGCGCGGTTCGGCGCCCATGAACACGTTTTCCGCGACGGTCAGATTGGGGGCGACCGACAGTTCCTGGTAAATCAGGTTGATGCCGTGGCGGCGCGCAGCGGCCGGATCGCCTATGCGCACAGGCTTGCCGTCCACGCGGATTTCACCGCCGTCGGGCTGATACACGCCGGCCAGAATTTTCATCAGCGTGCTTTTGCCGGCTCCGTTTTCGCCCATCAGCGCGTGAACTTCCCCGCTTCTGATGCACAACTTCACCCCCTTGAGAACCTGGGCCGCGCCGAAGCGCTTGTCTATGTTCTCCATTTCGAGCACGACCTCTCCAGTCGAATCGCTCATACGTCCTCCTCGTGATGCGTTGGTTGCAGCGCGGCGCGAGGCCGCGCGGCATCAGTTGCGGGTCCAGCCCTTGTATTCGGCGACGTTGGCCTTGGTGACGGGCGGGGTCGGAATCAGGATGGTGGGACTGGCCGGCGGCTTGCCGTTCATGATCCCGTAGCCGATTTCGACGGCCATCGAAGCCATCTTGTAGGGGTTCTGCGCGGTGGATACGGCAAACAGGCTCTTGCCGTCTTTCAGCGCCACTTCGGCGTCGGGCGCGCCATCGACCGAGGCGACCAGTTTCACGTCGCTGCGGCGCGACTGTTTGACGGCCAGTTCGGCACCGATGGCGGACGGGTCGTTGATCGCGAACACCGCGTCGATCTTGGGATGCGCGGCGAGCAGGTTGGCCATGACTTCCATGCCGCCGTCGCGACTGCCCTTGGCGTCCTGGTTATCGGACAGAATTTTGATGCCCGAGGCCTTGAGCACCTTCTTGCAACCGGCCACGCGCTCGATCACGGAACTGACCGGCGGGCCATTCACGATCACCACATTGCCCTTGCCACCCAGCCTGTCGGAAATGAAGCGGCAGGACTCGGCGCCCGCCATGGCGTTATCCGACATGATGGTGGCGTCGGCGCCTTCCGCCGCCACGTCCACCGCCATGACCACGATGCCGGCCTTGCGCGCCTTGGCGATCACCGGACCGAGCGCCTTCGGGTCGGCGGCGTTCACGATGATGATGTCGGCCTTGTTGGCGATGAAATTTTCCACTTGGCCGACCTGAGTGTTAAGGTCGTACTTGCTGGACACCGTGGTGACCTTGACACCCGTGCCACCGATTTTTTTGGCGGCGTCTTCGGCGCCTTTGCCTATCGCCACGAAAAACGGATTGGCCAGGTCGCCGACGGTTACGCCCACCAGTTTCAGGGGCTTTTCGGCGTGCGCGGGCAGGCACACGCCCAGCGCGAGGGTACAAACGAGGGCCGACAACGATGCTTGTTTCATGATTACCTCCTCCAGTAGTCAGATTCGAACGCTTGCCCCGGCATGGGCAGCTTGTGTCGTGCAGCGGTAGGAACACTACGAACCGCGCGATGGAGAGAAATTTACACGTGTCGAGTTTTAGCTGTCAACAGTGCAGCGCAACATAAGTAGTTGCTGATATTGCTCGGATTTTACGAGCTAAATATATGGTTTATATGGGGTTGCTTCCACGGGCCGCGGCACCCAAACCACAATCGACACGTGTATATTAAGAAAAATTTTTTTAGCTATCCCGGAAACCAGGTATGAGTAACAAAGCCCCGCCTTCATCTTCCGGCACCAGCGCCGCACCGGCGCCGGACCCGCTGCCGGCCACGCCCGCCACCATGCACGACGTTGCGCAAAGGGCCGGCGTGTCGCGTGCGACCGTCTCCAAGTACTTCAACGATAGCCGCGGCCTGAAGCCGGAAACGCGGGAACGCATAGAGAAAGCCTGCCGCGAGCTGCACTACGTGCCCGACCCGCACGCGGTAAGCCTGGTCAAAGGCCAGTCGCGGCTCATAGGCGTGGTGCTGCCGGTGATCGCCGAGCCGTTTTTCGCCGACGTGCTGCGGGTGATCGAAGAATCCGCCGCGGCGCTGGGCCTGCAGCTCATCATCCAGTGTTCCTACAGCGACCCGGCGCGCGAGGCGGCTGCGCTGCGCGCGCTGCGTGCGCTCAAAGTGCAGGGCATAGCGGTAACCGCCGTCTGTTCACAGAGCAACGCGGACCTGCTCGCACGCCTGGAGCAGGAAATACGCATCGTGTATCTGGATAGCTATGTACGGCCGGACTGCCATTACGCCATGAACGACAACCGCCAGAGCGCCGGGCTGCTCACCCGCTATCTGCTTAGCCGCGGCCACAATCCGGCCTTCCTGGGCGCGCCGCCGGTGGCGTTCCCGTCGCCGGGCGA
>JAEUNN010000607.1 GCA_016791085.1 Rhodocyclaceae bacterium
GGCGCGTGCCGGCGGCGCGCTGGCGCTGGGGCTGTTGGCGCCGGTGGCGGCGGTCGTGCCGCTGATTGCCACGCCCGGCGGCGCGGAACAGGACGACCCCTGCAAACAGGCCCTGGCCGGCGTGGCCGCGGCGCGCAACAAATCGAAAGCGCGCGACTGACGGCCACCTGCAGGCGCCCGGTGCAGGCAAGCGCTGCAAACAAATCCGCCGGACCGCGGAAGCATCGTTTGCCGCATCCGCTTGGTTCCGCCGACGCTGCCGCTGCAGCAGGGCCGGTACCGGCCGCAGCCTGGCCGGAGCAAGCAAGCCGCATGGCGCCCAATGCAGATATGCGCAGTTAAACATGGCCACCACGGCAACCCTACAAATGCGCCTTTAAGCCAACCGGCTACCATAAAGTTCCAGACGCGGCAGCGCACTTGCCAGGGGCTGCCCGCGACAGATAAAACCGCGGCGCCTTTAAAAGCCGAGCCGCAACAAAAACCCGCCGCAATTCAACGCCCGCCAACGCAGCTTCGTGACGGATTTGGCACAACCCCTGGATTTTGCTGCCGATCCGCCTCAGCAGCCCGTTTCGAGCCCATGCGCTGGCACCCGAAAACAATCTATTTGGCATCGCTACGGTGGCGCAATTCACGTGTGGCCGCGGCCAAATCGCGTACATTTGAGTGTGAAAAACCGGCGCCCTGGCGCGGCTTATCAGCTTAGGGGGCGGAAGTGCTGGCGTATCGCAAGGCATCCCGCCGGCAATAAAGATTATCTTGCATTTGAGTGCCGATTTTTTATATCATTCACCCTCGCTCGCGTAGTGTTCAGCCAGCGGCAAATGCCGCGTCCGAAGGCGATTGATCACACGTCGCTCCAATAACGCAAACAATCCAGTTCCGGAAGTCCGGACGCACCCCTGCGTACAGCAGATGCGGGGTAAGGCGCGCCCGGCGGCACCGGCGGAGGTAAACATATGCCAACCATCGACATCCGTTACGCCCTTGCCGGTCTGGCACTTGCCCTGTCCGCAAGCGTGGCGCCTGCCGCGCCCCCGCTGGTGGCCGAGTGGACACAGAAAGCGCCCATCTCGCCATTCATTTCCGATACCAACCCGGGCCCGCGTGCCTGGACGAACCTTACCTACGACCCCGTCAATGCGCGCATGGCGCTATTCGGTGGCAGCGCGGGTTCGCGCTTCGTTGCGGACGTATGGCACTACGACACCCTGACCGATAGCTGGACGGCCATAGACCGTCCGGCCGACGACTGCCCCGGCACCTTCGGCTTCAGCGGCCCGGACGGTCGCGACACGCAGAGCGTCGTCTACGACGCCTACAACCACCTTTACTGGTCGATTTCCGGCGGCGGCCACAAATGCACCGGCACGCGCGCGGTACAACGCACGGCAGGGGCGGGTTCGAATACCACGACGGTCGTGGACCCCGCGCTGCCCGGCGATGTCCCCGTGGATTACTTCAAGGACTGGTCGGTGTACACGGCCAGCACGGTCGTCTATGTCACCGGCTACGACCCGGCCACCCGCACGCTGCGTCTCGCCTCTCCCATTTCCGGCTTCGGTCCGGGCTCTGCCTACTGGATCAAGGTGTGGACCGTCGGCGGCAGTTGGTTCTTCTCTCCGGTCACCCACGAATGGCAGCGCCTGGAAGGGCCGCACTGGGGCTTTACAGGTCCGACGCCTGAGCCCATTTATGGCGGAAATACCCGCGCCGTCGTCTACACGCCGGTGGACCGCGGGCTGGTGCTGTTCGGCGGTGCGGTGAATGGCAATACGCGCAACGACACCTGGTTCCTCGATTCCGTCACCAAAACCTGGGTGCAGAAACAGCCCAACAGTTCGGTGTCCGGGCCGACCAAGCGCTCCGAAATTTCGGGCGGCATGGTGTATGACAGCGTGAACGACGTGTTCATCCTGTTCGGCGGCCGTTGCGACGGCGCCGACCCGCGCTGCCCCGGCGGCAAGAACGTACTCAACGACACCTGGGCTTACAAGCTATCCACGAACACCTGGACGCAAATGTCGCCGCCGGTCAGTCCGGCCGCGCGCGTCGGGCACCAGATGTCCTTCGACGCAGAGCACGGCGTGGTAGTCATGTTCGGCGGCACCACCGTGCGCGACATGTACGCGACCTCGCCAACCGTCGCGACCACCCCGCGCGACTTGTGGATTTATGACTACGCCACCAATACCTGGACCGACATCACGCCTTCGGTGTCGCCGCCTGGACGCTATATCGGCTCCATGACCTACGATCCGGTCGCCCACGTGTCAGTGCTGTTCGGCGGCAACGAACCCGGCATAACTCCGTCCGGCCGCATCTGGACGCTGAAGTTGACCGATCCTTCCAACATCAACCAGTTGCCTACGGCCGCGGCCACGGTCACGCCCGGCAGCGGCACGACCACCACCGATTTTGTGTTCGACGGCTCCGGCAGCAGCGACCCGGACGGTTCCATCGCCAGTTATGCATGGTCCTTCGGCGACGGCAGTACGGCCACCGGCATGACGGCCACCCATCGATACAATTCGGGCGGCAATTACACGGTCACCCTCACGGTTACGGATAACCGTGGCAGCACGGCACAGCGGTCCATCACCGTAAGCGTGGTTGGCAACGACACCATCCCGGATGCGTTCAGTTTCGCGGCCGTTTCGAACGCGCCCGTCAATACCCTGGTGGCATCGGGTCCGGTCGCCGTGAGCGGCATCAACGTGCCGTCGCCAATTTCCGTGAGCGGCGGCGAGTACAGCGTGGATGGCGGTGCCTACACCACGGCCGCCGGCACGGTGAGCAATGGACAAAGCGTGCGCGTGCGGCTGTTGAGCAGCGCGTCGTATTCCACGCTGCGTACCGCAACGCTTACCATCGGCGGGGTAAGTGCCAGCTTCAGCGTCACGACCACCGGCAACGATACCGACCCGAACGCATTCAGCTTCACTGCCGTCAATAACGTTGCGCTCAGCACCACGGTCACGTCGGCGACCGCAACGATAGGCGGCATCAACGCGCCGGCGCCCATCAGCATTACGGGCGGGATGTACAGCATCAACAACGGTCCGTTCACGAGCGACCCCGGCACCATCCAGAATGGCCAGGGTGTGCGCGTGCAACTGGTTAGCAGCGCGAACTTCGCCACCACCACCAGCGCGGTGCTCACGGTCGGCTCGGTGAGCGGCTCGTTCAACGTCACCACCGCCGCCGAAGACACGGTACCGGACGCTTTCAGTTTCGCGCCGGTCACTAACGCCGCACTGTCCACCGCGTACGTTTCGGCCGGATTCACGGTGTGGGGCATCAATGCGCCTACGTCGATCAGCATCACCGGCGGTGAATACAGCGTGGCCGGCGGCGCGTACACCTCAGCCCCCGGCACAGTCGTGAAAGGCCAGGGCGTGCGCGTACGCGTCATGAGCAGCCCGAACATGAACACGCAAACCTCCGCGACGCTCACGGTCGGCACGGTGAGCGCAGCGTTCAACGTCACCACCAGCGGTCTGGATACAACGCCCAACCCGTTCTCGTTCGCGTCGGTAACGGGGGCGGCGCCGTCCACGCTGATCGCCTCGGCCGCCATTACCGTGGGCGGCATCAATTCCGCCACGCCGATCAGCGTAAGCGGCGGCGAGTACAGCATAGACGGCGGTGCCTACACGAGTGCCGCGGGCAGCGTCAATAACGGGCAAACCGTGCGCCTGCGCGTTTTGAGCAGCGCCGGCTATCTGGCACAAACGTCCGCCACGGTCACGATAGGCGGCGTGAGCGGAACGTTCAACGTAACCACGGCGGCCATGGATACCACGCCCAACGCGTTCAGC
>JAEUNN010000663.1 GCA_016791085.1 Rhodocyclaceae bacterium
GCAAAGCGGGGCCATAGGCTCGGGTACATTGGCCACCAGCCTGGCCGTGCAGGTAAGCGGCAGCCCGGTACTGAACGGCACGCAATGGACCAATAACGGCACGCTGGATTTGACCGGCGCGGGCACCCTGGTATTCACGAATGGCGCGCTGCTCACCAATGCTGCAGCCGCCACGCTCACACTTGGTTCGAGCGCGGCCACGGTATTCGTATATGGCGGCGGCGCGGCCGGCCACGTCGTGAACCAGGGCGCGCTGGTACAGCAGGCGGCGGGCGCGCACGCGGTCGATGCCAACGTGGCTTTCGACAACCAGGGCAACGTGCAGGTCGCGGCCGGCACGCTGCAACTCGCAAGCGGCGCGGATGCGGGCAGTTACGCCCTCGCCAGCGGAACCACGCTGCAATATACGGGCGGCACCCGCACGGTGGGCAGCGGCACCAGCTACACCGGGACGGGCAGCACGCTGCTCTTGTCCGGCGCCACCGTGAATGTGACCAACCCGCTCAGCATCGCCCAGCCGGCGGTGGTACTGAGCGCCGGCAGCCTGGGCGGCGCGGGCAGTATTACCCTCAGCGCGCCCTTCACGCTGAGCGGCGGCGCCGTGACTGGCACGCTCACGACCAGCGGCGCCACGCAAATCAGCGGCAGCCCGCAACTGGCGGGCGGCAACTGGTCGAATAGCGGGGTGCTGGGCATACAAGGCAGCGGCGCGCTGGTATTCACGAACGGCGGGCATTTCACGAATCTGGCGGCCGGCACCGTGAACCTGAATTCGAGCGCGGCCGAACCCGTCACCTATGGTGGTGGCGCGGCCGGGACCTTCGACAACCTGGGTCTGGTCACGCAAAACGCCGCCGGCGCGCACGGCATGAATGCCAACGTGACGTTCAACCAGAGCGCCACGGTGCATGTGACGGCGGGCAGTTTCGTGCCCAACAACGGCACCGACTCGGGCGCGACCTACACGCTGGATGCCGGCACGCACGTCGATTACACGAGCGGCACG
>JAEUNN010000713.1 GCA_016791085.1 Rhodocyclaceae bacterium
GTGACGCTGCCGCCGGGGTTGCTGCCGGCAACGCGCGCGCTCAGCACGGTGCTCTGGCGGGCATACACGGGGTTGGGCGCCGCGCTGAGGCTGGTGCTGCTGGCGATCAGGGGGTTCAGTGAAATTACCTCGCTCTGACCCCAGTTTTCGCCCACCCCAGTTTTCGCCCCCCAGTTTTCGATGAAGCCGACGCTGCCGGCCGGGTTGTTGCCGCACACTGCGGCGCTGAGCGTGAGACTTTCGCCAGCGTAGGCCGGGTTCGGCGAATCGGTGAGGAAGGTGTTGCAGAGCGAGGCAATCTAAAAACGCACGCGCGCTCCAAAACAGCATTTTTCGGCCGGTGGCGCAATATGGCTGACTCTGGCACCAATGGCACCGCCAGTCGCCCACAGCTTCCCACTCAATTTCACAACCCGACGTGTTGCTCGGGCGACGTGAAAGTTGAAAACTTCACACTGGCATGTGGTGCGAGAGGCACTCACGAGCGACCCAACAAATATGAGAATTAAAACCTTCACGGCGCCAGATTAATCGCGCACCCTGGGTTTCATGCCAAGCAATCAATGTCGTTGTACAAAGCCGCCCTTTGCCTCGGATGTCGCCCCCCCCAGTTCGGACAAAAAAGCACTTCTAATCTTATCGAGCGAATCAACTTCATTCGCTGAATATCCTGATTCTAATGCCTTTGCGATGTGTCGCGCGATGTCAGCCAAGATAACCCCCCAAGCCTTCTCTTCTGAAATGCTCATCGTTTCGCGATACATTCCGACCTTAATCGAACAATGCAATTTTTGCTCTGCGATCCAGACACGAAGCATCTCAACCGCATCCTCGTCGCGTAACACCGCCTCTGGAATTGGGCGTTCGTTAAGTTTCATAACCTCTCCAATTATTGCTCGGGTGGACTAATACCATGCTCGGGCCAATGGTTGGGCCTGATCTCATTGCGTTTGTTGTCCAGGTTCTGGACGCCGCCACGATCATTTATTGCCTGCTGCTCCTTTCTCCGGCGAGAATCACGGTCTCCCTTTGGATACGTATCGACGACAGGCGCGCCTTCCCGATCGCGCCCGTCCGACTTGTCGCGCTTGCGTTGCTCCATATCATCCGTTGTGCCGATGTAGTCCTTACCGGATCTCGTTTTGGCTCCACTTACGCAATACACGCAACCCTGGTCGCTATCTTTCGTTCCGGGTTGCGGTTCAGCCGCCCCGGATGCTTCCGCGGTCCCAGCTTCACCATCGGACCCCGACTG
>JAEUNN010000754.1 GCA_016791085.1 Rhodocyclaceae bacterium
GTACCACTTGGCAGCTAAACCTTGACCGTCGCACCGCAAATCATTAAGGTAGCAAGCTTTTCTGAAAAACTTGGGAACATCGGCGATGGTTTTGACGGGCGCGGAGATTGTAGTCAGGTGCTTGCAGGAAGAAAAGGTCGAATACGTGTTCGGCTATCCTGGGGGCGCGGTTCTTTTCATTTACGACGAACTCTTCAAGCAGGACAAGGTGCGGCACGTGCTGGTACGCCATGAACAGGCCGCCGTACATGCCGCTGACGCCGTTGCCCGCTGCACCGACAAGGTCGGCGTGGCGCTCGTGACTTCGGGCCCCGGGCTCACCAATGCGGTGACCGGGATCGCCACGGCCTATATGGATTCGATTCCCGTCGTGATCATTTCCGGCCAGGTGCCGACCGCGGCCATCGGGCTGGATGCGTTCCAGGAGGTCGATACGGTGGGCATCACGCGGCCCTGCGTGAAGCACAATTTCCTGGTGAAGGATGTCAAGGACATCGCGACCACCATCAAGAAGGCCTTCTATCTGGCGAAAACCGGACGGCCGGGGCCGGTGCTGGTGGATATTCCCAAAGACGTTACGGCGGCCAAGTGCGAATTCAGCTATCCGCAAAGCGTGAGCATGCGCTCCTACAACCCCACCGTGAAGGGGCATCAGGGGCAAATCAAGAAGGCGCTGCAGCTGCTGCTGGAAGCCAAGAAACCGATGATTTACGCTGGCGGCGGCGTGATTCTGTCGGACAGCTCCGAGCGCCTCATACGCATTGCGCGCATGCTGGGCTTTCCGGTCACCAATACGCTCATGGGTTTGGGCTGCTTCCCGGCCACCGACAAACAGTCGGTCGGCATGCTGGGCATGCACGGCACCTACGAAGCCAACATGTCCATGCAGTATTGCGACGTGCTGCTCGCGGTGGGCGCGCGGTTCGACGACCGCGTGATCGGCAATCCGGCGCATTTTGCGCAGGTGGCGCGCAAAATCATCCATATCGACGTCGATCCGTCCTCCATTTCCAAGCGCGTGCGCGTGGATGTGCCCATAGTTGGCAATCTGCCCGAGGTGCTGGACGATCTTATCCGCCTGCTCGAAGCCACCACCGAGCGGCCCGACCGCGAGGCGCTCGACACCTGGTGGAAACAGATCGAGGAATGGCGCCGGCGCGACTGCCTCAAGTACAAGAAGAGCGATGAAATCATCAAGCCGCAACTGGTGATCGAAAAGCTCTGGCAAGTTACCAACGGCGACGCGTTCGTGACCTCCGACGTGGGCCAGCACCAGATGTGGGCCGCGCAGTACTATAAATTCGACAAGCCGCGGCGCTGGATCAATTCCGGCGGTCTGGGCACCATGGGCGTGGGCATACCCTATGCCATGGGCGTACAGATGGCGCACCCCGGTTCGCCGGTGGCCGTGGTGACCGGCGAAGCGTCCGTGCAGATGTGCATCCAGGAGCTGTCGACCTGCAAGCAGTACCGCTTGCCGATCAAAATATGCAACCTGAACAATCGCTATCTGGGCATGGTGCGGCAGTGGCAGGAGTTTTTCCACGGCAACCGCTATTCCGAGTCCTACATGGATTCCCTGCCCGATTTCGCGAAGCTGGCCGAAGCCTATGGGCACGTCGGCCTGCGCGTGGATAAGCCGAGCGAGGTCGAGGATGCGCTCCGCGAAGCGTTCCGCCGCAAGAATGACCTGGTGTTTCTGGATTTCCAGGTGGATCAGACCGAAAACGTCTATCCCATGGTACAGGGCGGCAAAGGTCTGACCGAAATGATCCTGGCGCCCGAAGATCTTTGATGCAACGATGACGCTGCGCCAGTTGGGGCCAGATAGCGCGGAGCACGTTCCGCATGTCTAGCGTGTCCCGTTCTACCGGAACGGGACACGAGCGGGCGCCGGCCTACGGCAGCCCGTCGCCGGCCCTGCCGTGGCTCCCGAAATTTTCAACGAGTAAAACCACAATGAGACACGTCATATCTTTGCTGCTGGAAAACGAAGCCGGCGCGCTGTCGCGCGTATCGGGCCTGTTTTCGGCGCGCGGCTACAACATCGAGTCGCTCACCGTGGCGGCCACCGAAGACCCCTCCATGTCGCGCATGACCATCATTTCGATCGGCTCCGACGACGTGATCGAACAGATAACCAAGCAGCTCAACAAGCTGGTGGATGTCGTGAAGGTGGTGGATGTTTCCGAAGCCGCCCATATCGAGCGCGAACTCATGCTCATCAAGGTGCGGGCGACCGGCAAGGACCGCGAGGAGGTGAAGCGCACGGCGGACATTTTCCGCGGCCGCATCATCGACGTTACCGAGAGCACCTACGTCGTCGAACTGACCGGCGACCCGAAAAAGCTCGACGCCTTCATCGGCGCAATCGACCGCACGCTCATCCTTGAAACCGTGCGCACCGGCGTTTGCGGAATCGGACGCGGGGATCGCATCCTGCGCGCCTGAATCCGGCCCGCACCGCAACTTCGCAAGCCATACACATACATCATCAAACGGGGAACACCATGAAAGTTTATTACGACAAGGATGCCGACCTGTCGCTGATCAAGGGCAAGAAGGTCAGCATCATCGGCTACGGCTCGCAGGGCCACGCGCACGCCCAGAATCTGACCGATTCCGGCGTCGAGGTAACGGTAGGCCTGCGCCGCGGCGGCGCATCCTGGAACAAGGCCGAGGCGGCCGGACTGCGCGTGCGCGAAGTGTCCGATGCGGTGGCCGGGGCCGATCTGGTCATGATCCTGCTGCCGGACGAAGAGCAGGCCAAGGTGTATCAGGAAAGCGTCGCGGCCAACCTCAAGAGCGGCGCCGCGCTGGCGTTCGCGCACGGGTTCAATATCCATTTCGGTCAGATCAATCCGCGCGCCGACGTGGATGTGATCATGATCGCGCCCAAGGGCCCCGGCCACTTGGTGCGTTCCACCTATACGCAGGGTGGCGGCGTGCCGTCGCTGATCGCCGTGCATCAGGATTATTCCGGCAAGGCGCGCGACCTCGCGCTGTCGTATGCCGCGGCCAACGGCGGCACGCGCGGCGGCGTCATCGAAACCAGTTTCCGCGAGGAATGCGAAACCGATCTGTTCGGCGAGCAGGTGGTGCTGTGCGGCGGTCTGACTTCGCTCATCCAGGCCGGCTACGAAACCCTGGTCGAAGCCGGCTATGCGCCGGAAATGGCCTATTTCGAGTGCCTGCACGAAGTCAAGCTGATCGTGGACCTGATTTACGAGGGCGGCATCGCCAACATGCGCTACTCGATTTCCAACAACGCCGAGTACGGTGACATTACGCGCGGTCCGCGCATCATCACCGACGAGACGCGCGCGGAAATGCGCAAAATCCTGCGCGAAATCCAGACCGGCCAGTACGCCAAGGAATTCATCCTGGAAAACCGCGCCGGCGCTCCGCAGCTGTTCGCCACGCGCCGCAACATGGCGGCCCACCCGATCGAAAAGGTCGGCGCCCAGTTGCGCAGCATGATGCCCTGGATCAGCAAGAACAAGCTGGTCGATCAGTCGAAAAATTGATCGGCGTACTTGTCGACGGCGCGGGCGGAGCGCCCGCGCATTCCATTGATGTGACCCGCGCCGTCCCGGCGCGGGGTCCGAGCCGCGCGCTCTGCGGCGTCGCCTCCCGTCCATGCAAAACTATCCCCATCCCATACTGGCACGCGAAGGCTGGCCGTTCATAGGCTTGAGCCTCGGCATCGCACTGATGGTGACGGCCATCGCGCCCTGGTGGTCAGTGCCGTTCTGGCTGTTGGTCGTGTTCGTGGTGCAGTTTTTCCGCGACCCGGCGCGCCCGGTCCCGCAGGGCGCGAAAGACGTGTTGTCGCCCGCCGACGGGCGCATCGTTGCCATCGAACAGGTGCAGGACCCGTACTTGAATCGTCAGGCGCTCAAAATCAGCGTGTTCATGAACGTGTTCAACGTGCATTCCAACCGCTCGCCGGTGGATGGCGCGGTGAAACAGCGCTGGTATAACGCCGGTCAGTTCGTCAATGCGGCGCTGCCCAAAGCGTCCACCGAAAACGAGCGCAATGCGCTGTGGATCGTCGCAGCCGGCGGGCAGGACGTTACCTGCGTGCAGGTTGCCGGGCTGGTTGCGCGGCGCATACTTTGCTATGTGCAGGGCGGCGCGCAACTTGCGCGCGGACAGCGCTATGGATTCATCCGCTTCGGTTCGCGCGTCGACGTGTATTTGCCGACCGACGCGCGCCCGCGCGTAACGATAGGCGACAAGGTCAGCGCGACCAGCACCGTATTGGCCGAATTCGCCTGAGCGCGGGCCGGGCGGATTACAATCCAGTAAAACCGGCGCATGTCGTGCCGGCCCTACCGACAGGTCGCGAACCCATGCCGCCAGAAATGCGCTCCCGCAAGGTGTTGGTAAATCCGGAACTGCGTCGGCGCGGCATCTACATACTTCCCAACCTGTTCACGACCGCGGCACTGTTCGCGGGCTTCTATTCCATCGTGCAGGCCATGAACGGGCGCTTCGAGCACGCCGCCGTGGCCATATTCGTGGCCATGGTGCTGGATGGCCTGGATGGTCGCGTGGCGCGGCTCACCCACACGCAGTCGGCGTTCGGTGCCGAATACGACTCGCTGTCCGACATGGTGTCGTTTGGCGTTGCGCCCGCGCTCGTGGTGTACGAGTGGGCCATGCGCGGGCTCGGCAAATGGGGGTGGATCGCAGCTTTCATCTATTGCGCTGGAGCTGCGTTGCGCCTGGCACGCTTCAATACCAATATCGACGTGGTCGACAAGCGTTATTTTCAGGGTTTGCCCAGTCCTTCCGCGGCGGCGCTGGTGGCCGGGATGGTGTGGATCATGATGGACTTTGGTGTGTCCGGCCCGGACGTGCGCTGGTACGCGTTCGCGATCACGGTGTTTGCCGGACTGACCATGGTGAGCAACGTCCGTTATTACAGCGGCAAGGACATCAACCTGAAGCGCAGCGTTCCGTTTTTCGTGGTGATCGGTTTCGTGCTGGCGCTGGGAGTGCTTTCTGCGAATCCGCCGCTCGCGCTATTCGCCTTGTTTCTCGTGTATGCCGCATCCGGCTATGTGCTGGCGCTGTGGCAACTGGTGTCGAAACGTCGCACCGGCGGCGCCTGAACGCGGCCCGGCAGCGGCGTTTGCCGGCACGCTCCGGCCGCCGGCGTTTGGCCGGGGCGCGCCGGCCACGTATAATTCCAGGTTTTGCAAAGAATTTCGGGGCAGCTTTTGCGCATATTGCATGGCCTAGAATCTCGGGCATCCGGCCCGACGGTTCTTACGATAGGTAATTTCGACGGCGTACACCGTGGCCATGAGGCCTTGCTGGCGGTGCTGGTCGCACGCGCGCGCGCGCTGGGGCTGCCGTCCACGGTCATGTGTTTCGAGCCGCATCCGCGCGAGTTTTTTGCACCGCAACAGGCGCCGGCGCGCCTGAGCAGCCTGCGCGACAAGCTGGAGCGGCTGGCCGGCCTGGGCGTGGACCAGGTTTATGTATGCCGCTTCAATGCCGCCCTGGCGGCCATGGAAGCGCAAAATTTCATCGATGCCTTGCTGGTGCGCCGGCTCGCCGTGCGCCATGTCGTGATCGGGGACGATTTTCGTTTCGGCTGCAAACGGCGCGGCGATTTCGCGCTGCTCGAAGCCGCGGGGCTCAGCGCGGGTTTTTCGGTCGAGGCCATGCACACCGTGGAAATCGACGGCTTGCGTGCATCGAGTTCCGCCTTGCGTGCGGCGCTGGAGTGCGGCGATCTCGATCTCGCGCGACGTTTGCAGGGCCGCCGCTTCCAGTTGAGCGGCCGGGTCCGTCACGGCAACAAACTGGGCCGCGAACTGGGCTATCCGACCGCCAATCTGCAGTTGCATGGGCGCCGCTTGCCCCTTGCCGGCATTTTCGCGGTGAGCGTGGAGGGCGATGGCCTGGCCGCTCAACCCGGCGCGGCCAGCCTGGGTGTGCGCCCCACGCTGGGCGAGGGGCTGCAACCCAGTTGCGAGGTGTTTTTGCTGGATTTTGAGGGTGATTTGTATCGCCGTCATTTGCGCATCACGTTTCACAAGCATTTGCGCGAGGAGCGCCGCTTCGACACGCTGGATGCCCTCAAGGCCGCGATTGCCGCCGATGTTGCGGCGACGCGCGCGTATTTCGACAATTTCCATCCCGACCAGACCGCGGTCTGAAAACATGGCCGATTACCGCAAAACGCTAAATCTCCCTGACACGCCGTTTCCCATGCGCGGCGACCTGCCCAAGCGCGAGCCGGGCTGGGTGCAAGCCTGGCAGGATACCGGGCTGTACCAGAAAATCCGCAAAGCTGCGCGCGGACGCCCGATGTTCATACTGCACGACGGGCCGCCCTATGCGAATGGCGACATCCACATCGGTCATGCCGTCAATAAGATTCTGAAGGACGTGATCGTGCGTGCGCGCACGCTGGCCGGATACGACGCGCCCTATGTGCCGGGCTGGGATTGCCACGGGCTGCCCATCGAACACCAGATCGAAAAACAGCACGGCAAGAACCTGCCGGCCGAGCGCGTGCGCGCGCTGTGCCGCGCCTTTGCGGAAGAACAGATACAACGCCAGAGGCGCGATTTCATACGCCTGGGCGTGCTGGGCGACTGGGATCGCCCCTACCGCACGATGGCGTTCAAAACCGAAGCCGACGAAATACGTGCGCTCGGTGAAATGTACCGCAAAGGTTTCGTGTTCAAGGGCGCGAAGCCGGTGAACTGGTGTTTCGACTGCGCATCCGCGCTGGCCGAAGCCGAGGTGGAATACGAAGACAAACAGTCCCCGGCCATAGACGTGGCGTTTCCGCTGCGCGATGCGGAGCGCGGCAAACTTGCCGCGGCATATGGCCTCGCCGCGTTGCCGGACCAGCCCTGCTACACGGTGATCTGGACCACCACTCCGTGGACCATTCCGGCCAACCAGGCGCTCAACGTGCACCCGGATTTCAGCTACGAACTGGTGCAAACGCCGCGCGGCTTGCTGGTGCTGGCGGCCGAATTGCGCGCCGCCGCGCTGGAACGCTACGGGCTGAGCGGAACCGTGCTGGCCACTTGCAAGGGTGCGGCGCTGGAATTGCTGCGCTTCCGCCATCCTTTGTACGAACGTGACGCGCCGGTGTATCTGGGCGACTACGTGACGCTCGATACCGGCACAGGCATCGTGCATAGCGCGCCGGCTTACGGCCTGGAAGATTTCGATTCGTGCCGGCGTTATGGCATGAAAACCGAGGACATACTCAATCCGGTCCAGTCCGACGGGCGCTTTGCCGAATCTTTGGCCTTGTTCGGCGGCATGAATGTCTGGAAAGCCAATCCGGAAATCATCGCGGCACTGGCCCAGGCCGGTCATCTGTTTGCCGAAGGCAAAATTACCCATAGCTACATGCATTGCTGGCGCCACAAGACGCCGGTTATCTATCGCGCCACGACGCAGTGGTTCGTGGTCATGGATCGCATGAACGGGCATCAGGGCGCCAGCTTGCGCGAATCCGCCCTGGCCGCCGTGGACGCGACGCAGTTTTACCCGGGCTGGGGTCAGGCGCGCCTGCGCGCAATGATCGCCAATCGGCCCGACTGGTGCATATCGCGCCAGCGCAACTGGGGCGTGCCGATTCCGTTTTTCCTGCACAAGGAAAGCGGACAGCCGCATCCGCGCACGCAGGAATTGCTCGAACAGGTGGCTCAGCGCGTCGAGCGCGAAGGCATAGAAGCCTGGTTCGGGCTAGACCCGTCCGAACTGTTGGGCGAGGAGGCCGCGCACTATGAAAAGATGCGCGATACGCTGGACGTGTGGTTCGACTCCGGCACCACGCACTGGTCGGTATTGCGCGGCACCGAACATGGCGCCGATTTCACCTATCCGGCCGACCTGTATCTGGAGGGCTCGGACCAGCACCGCGGCTGG